>MGQW01000013.1 GCA_001798885.1 Deltaproteobacteria bacterium RBG_16_64_85 | reverse complement strand
AGATCGGTGTGGACGAGAAGCTCGGGGAGCAGATTCCCCTCGAGCTTCTTTTCAAGGACGCGGAGGGGAGAACCGTACGGCTGGGCGATGCCCTCGGGACGGGACCGGTCATCCTCACCCTCAACTATTACACCTGCCCCATGCTTTGTCCGATCACCCTGAGGAACCTTTTTTCATCGACGAACCAGCTGGGAGGAATCTCCCTCGACCGCGACTTCCGGATCGTCACGGTCAGCATCGACCCGGAAGAGAAACTCGAGATGGCGCGCGCGCGGGGGGCCGAGATGCACGCGATGATGAAGGGGGTCGGGGAGCCGGGGGCGCGGTGGCCCTTCCTTCTGGGCGGCGGAGAGGAAATCGGAAGGCTGACGGCTGCCGTCGGGTTCCGGTACCGGAAGCTGGGAAACGAGTTCGCTCATCCCGACGTCGTCGTCGTCCTCACCCCCGAAGGAAAGATTTCCCGGTACCTGTACGGGATCGAGCAGGACCCGAGGGATCTCCGGCTGGCCCTCATCGAAGCGGCGGGCGGGCGGATCGGGGAATCCACCGCCATGAACCGGGTGCTCCTGTTCTGCTTCCACTACGACCCGGTGGAGAGGAAGTACGCCCTCTACGCGCGAAATATCATGAAGGGCGGCGGCATCTTGACGCTTGTCTTTCTGGGGGTCTTGTATTTAGCTTTATGGAAGCGGCGCAAGCCGGCCACTCCCGGTGAATCGGTGGATCGATGACGAATGCGTACGCGGTCCAAGAGGCGGCTTCCCGTTCGGCGGTCCAGATCGACGCCGTCTTCCTCTTCATCACCGTCGTATCGCTCTTTTTCTTTTTCCTGGTCGAAGGGCTTCTCATCTATTTCGCCATCCGGTACCGCCGGAAGAAGGCCTCGGAGGACGCGGCGACCTCCGACGTGACGAGCAACCTCGTTCTCGAGATCGTCTGGGTCCTGATCCCTTCCCTTGTGGTGCTCGCCTTTTTTGCCTACGGCTACGTGGTCTACCGGGACGTCAACACGCCCGCACCCGGCGCAAGCGACATCAACGTCACGGCCCAGCAGTTCTTCTTCGAGTTCAAGTACCCCGACGGCCGGATGGAGGCCAACGAACTTCGGGTGCCCGCGGGGAGGCCCGTCAAGCTCATCATGACCTCCCGGGACGTCATCCACGGGTTCTTCCTCCCGGACTTCCGGCTCAAGCAGGACATCCTTCCCGGGCGATACACCTACCTGTACCTCCAGCCCGACAAGGAAGGGACCTACGACATCTTCTGCACGCAATACTGCGGTGTCGGACATTCCACGATGCGGGCGAAGCTGGTCGTGATGCCCGCCGAGGAATACGCGAAATGGGCGTCGGTCGGGAAGGTCGCCGGGGCCGCCCTGTCGCTTCCCGAGAAAGGGAAGGACCTGCTTGCGAAGTCCGGCTGCCTGGGGTGCCACTCCACCGACGGGACCATCAAGGTGGGTTCCTCCTTCAAGGGGATTTTCGGCAGGGAGGTACACCTGGAAGGGGACCGCAAGGTTACCGCGGACGAGGAGTACATCCGGGAGTCCATCTACGACCCGGGGGCGAAGGTCGTGAAGGGGTTCCCCAACATCATGCCGACCTTCAAGGGGCGCCTCTCCGGAGACGACGTCACCGCGATCATCGCTTATATCAAGACGTTGAAATAGCCGAGGGCCGGTACGCAACCTTATCCCGGATGGCGTCATCGCATACGGTGAAAAACGCAATAATGGCGGGAGATAAAGAATGACGGAAGCCGGGCGATCCCTGGGGTACCTGGAAGAAAAAGGCTTCCTGTCTTGGGCCTTGACCCTGGACCACAAGCGGATCGGCGTTCTGTACCTCCTTACCACGCTTCTTTTCTTTCTGGTTGGAGGGGTTTTCGGCCTCCTGATCCGGATCAAGCTGATGGTTCCCGGGCAGCAGATCTTCAGCGACCACGTCTACAACGTCCTGTTCACCCTCCACGGATCGGTGATGATCTTCCTGTTCATCATCCCGGCGATCCCGTCCGGCCTGGGGAACTTCTTCATTCCGCTGCTGATCGGGGCGAAGGACGTCGCCTTCCCTCGCATCAACCTCGCGAGCTACTGGATCTTCGTGGCGGGGATCGGGGTGATCGTGGCGTCGCTGGTCCGCCCGATGGACACCGGGTGGACGTTCTACACTCCGTACTCCGCAAAGACGGCCGCCAATGTCACCCTCCTATCCTTCGGGATTTTTCTCGTCGGCATGTCGTCGATCCTGACCGGACTGAACTTCCTCGTGACGATCCACAAGCTCCGCGCGCCGGGGATGACCTGGCACCGGTTGCCGCTGTTCATCTGGGGGATGTACTCCACGAGCGTCATCCAGGTAGTGGCCACACCCGTGGTAGGGATCACCTTCCTGCTTCTCGCGATGGAGCGTCTCTTCGGGATCGGGTTCTTCGATCCGTCCAAAGGGGGGGACCCCCTGCTGTTCCAGCATTTCTTCTGGTTCTACTCCCATCCCGTGGTCTACGTCATGATCCTGCCCGCCATGGGGATCATCTCGGAGGTGGTCCCCGTTTTCTCCCGGAAACCGATCTTCGGGTACAAGGCGATCGCCTACTCCTCCCTGGCCATCGCCTTCATCGGGTTCTTCGTCTGGGGGCACCACATGTTCGTGAGCGGCATGTCCAAGACCGCAAACATCATCTTTTCCTTTCTGACCTTCTTCGTTGCCGTCCCCACGGCGGTCAAGGTCTTCAACTGGATCGCCACGATGTACAAGGGATCGATCACCTTCGAGTCGCCGATGCTGTACGCGCTGACGTTCATCTTCCTGTTCACCTTCGGGGGGCTGACGGGCATGTTCCTGGGCGCGCTCGCGACCAACGTCCACCTTCACGACACCTACTTCATCGTGGCCCACTTCCATTACACGATGATGGGCGGGACCGTGGTGGGATTTCTGGCCGGGCTGCACTACTGGTTCCCCAAGATGACCGGCCGGATGCTGAGCGAAAAGCTGGCGAGGGCGGGGTGGCTCCTGACGTTCATCGGTTTCAACGTCACTTTCCTCACCCAGTTTTTTTTGGGGTTCCGGGGGATGCCACGGCGGTGGGCCGAGTACCCGCCGCAGTTCCAGGGCCTGAACATCGTCTCCACGGTGGGGTCGTGGATCCTGGCCCTGGGGATCCTCATCATGTTCGTCAATTTCGTCCGGGGGCTCTATGCCGGGAAGCCCGCGCCGGCGAACCCCTGGAAGGGGTTGACGCTCGAGTGGCAGGCGGCGTCGCCCCCGTCGACGGAGAACTTCGAGGCAATCCCCGTGATCACCGACTGGCCGTACGGCTACGCGAAGAGGAAACCGGAAAGCAATGAGTGACCATCCGTCGCATGCCCACATGGACGCGGCGCAGGCCTACGAAGCCGCCAAGCTGGGGATCTGGACCTTCCTGGCCACCGAGGTTCTCCTCTTCGGGGGGCTGTTCACCGCGTACATCGTCTTCCGCCTCAAGTTTCCGCAGATGTTCCACGAGGATCATTTCCACCTCAACCGGATCCTGGGAGCGGTCAACACGATCGTCCTCATCTGCAGCAGCCTGACCGTGGCGCTCGGCATCGCCGCCATACGGAAGGGGAAGCAGCACCTCCTCAAGGTGTACCTTTCCCTGACGATCCTCCTCGCGGCGGTGTTCCTCGGGATCAAGTACGTCGAGTGGACGGAGAAGTTCGCCCACGGGCTGTTCCCCGACACCGACGTCTTCTTCTCGCTGTATTTCGTGATGACGGGGCTGCACGGACTCCACGTCCTCGCGGGCATGCTGGTCCTCGGAGGCGTTCTGGTGCTGGCGGGCAGGGGAAAATTCTCGGAGCATTACTCCACGCCGGTGGAAATTTCCGGTTTATACTGGCACTTCGTGGACCTGGTCTGGATCTACCTGTTTCCGCTGTTCTACCTGATCGGGTAGGGAGCCATGGAGAAGGCGCACGGAACGGGCTACGGGATCTACGTGGCGGTCTGGGCCGGCCTGCTGGTCCTGACGGCGGCGACCGTCGCCGTTTCCTACTTGGACCTGGGGCTCATGAACGTCGTGGTGGCCCTCCTCATCGCCTCGGCGAAGGCGTCGCTGGTCGCGCTGTTCTTCATGCACCTCAAGTTCGAGAACAGGCTGGTGTGGACGTTCGCGCTGGTCCCGATCTTCTTCCTGGTGCTCATCATCGGGGGGACGCTTTCGGATACCCTGTTCCGCTAGAGGAGGGAACCATGCTGGGCAGAGTGACCGTCGGCCTGTTCTTCCTGCTCCTGGTCTGGGGCAACCTCGTGGCGGGGCTGAAGGCCGGTCTGGCCTGCCCGGACTGGCCCCTGTGCCACGGGAAGGTCCTCCCGCCGTTCCGGCTCGACATCTACATGGAGTTCCTCCACCGGGTGATCGCCGCCGTGGCGTCGGGTTTCCTGGTCGCCCTCTCCTGGAGGCGGTACCGGGATTACCGGGGCGCGGCGAGGGCCGTTCCCGTTCTGGCCACGGGCCTTCTGGCGGGGGAGATCGCGCTCGGGGGCGCGGTGGTGCTCCTTCACCTGCCGGTGCAGCTGACGACGGTCCATTTCATGATCGGCCTGGTCGTTTTCCTGCTGGCGGTCTACATGGCCTCCTTTGACGGGATCTGGGATCCGCCCGCATTTTCCCTCTCCGGGCGGTCCGCGCTGTTCTTCGGGGTCGGCGCGCTGGTGTTCCTGCTGGCGGCCCTGGGAGCCTACGTGCGGCATGCCGACGCCGGCCTGGCCTGCACGGACTGGCCGACCTGCTTCGGCGGGATCCTTCCGAAAAACTTCACCGGGCATGTCCTGATCCACTTCTCCCACCGGGTCTTTGCGGCCCTCGTGTTCCTCACCATCGTGGCGCTTTACGCGGCCATGTCCCTCGACCGGCGGCTCAAGGAAAGCAGGGGGCTTGCCCGGGTCCTTCTGTTTCTGGCATTGGGACAGATCGTGATCGGCGGAGCGGTGGTCCTGTCGAAGCTGTACTTCCTTGCGACGGGCCTGCACCTTGCCGTCGCGCTGGGGATGCTGACCGTCCTCTTCCATCTCTGGACGCGGGAGGTCAAGCGGGGGGAGGCGCAGTTATCGAACCCCTGACCCTGTCCGGAAAAACCGGGCCGAAGGCGGAATCGAATTCCGCCGCCGGCCTTCTGTCATCCGCCCTGCTGATTTCGAGGCCCGGAATCGCAGCGGGGGTGACCCTGTCGGGGCTGTCGGGGATGGTCCTGGCGGGGAAGGGGCTGCCGGCGCCCGGCGCGGCCCTTCTCTGCCTCTCGTCCATCCTCATGGCTGCAGCAGGCTCGGCCGTCGTGAACGGCCTCCTGGACGCCGGGCGGGATGTGCGCATGCAGCGGCTCGATGCGAGGGTTTCTGCCCTCGAGAAGGTGGGGCGGAAGGAGGCGCTGGCGCTCTCTTTCGTCCTGATTGCGGGCTCCCTGCTGCTGTCCTGGCGTTTCCTTTCCACCACGGCCACCTTCCTTCTCCTCGGGGCGGTTGCCTCCTACACGGTTCTGTACACGCTGTACCTGAAGCGGCGCTCCCCCTACGGGACGGTCCCAGGGGGGATTCCCGGGGCGCTCCCCGTCCTCATCGGATACGCCGCCATCGAGCCGCGCCTCGGGGCGGACGGCATTCTCCTTTTTCTTCTGATGCTTCTGTGGCAGCCGCCCCACTTCTGGGCACTGGCCTTGAAATACCAGGAGGACTACCGGTCGGCCGGCTTCCCCGTGATGCCCGTCGCGCTGGGAGAGACGTACACCAAGATCCTCATCTTCGCCTATGCGGCGGCGCTGCTCCCGCTGTCCCTGGGCCTGTGGGGACTCGGGTACTGCTCGACGGGATATGCCTTGGCCGTGCTTTCCCTGGGGGGCTTCTTCCTGTTTTCCTGCTACCGGAACATCGTGACATCGCGCAGGTTCGGCCGGGCATTCGGCGCCTCCATCCTTTACATCCTGGGCCTTCTGCTCGCCGTCATCATCGACGTCTCCGCGCACGCCGCCCGATAAACGCGAATCCTCCAGCCGCTGCCGTCCCCCCTCGCCCCGGGAGACGGGTTGCGTTATCATGGGCCATCATCCTTGCGCACCAAGGAGAGTCCCGGAATGAGCCTTCTGGTCGTCGGTTCGATCGCGTTCGACAGCATCAAGTCCCCCTTCGGGGAGGTGGAGGGAGTCGTCGGAGGTTCCGCCACCTACTTCTCCCTGGCGGCCAGCTACCTCGCGCCGGTCCGACTGGTGTCCGTCGTGGGGAAGGACTTCCCGCAGGAGATCATCCGCATGCTCTCCGCGCGATCCATCGACACGAAGGGCCTGAAGATCGCCGACGGGGAGACGTTCCGCTGGAAGGGGTACTACGAGTACGACCTGAACACCGCCCATACGGTCAAGACC
Organism: Deltaproteobacteria bacterium RBG_16_64_85; assembly: GCA_001798885.1. Taxonomy (NCBI): domain Bacteria; class Deltaproteobacteria; species Deltaproteobacteria bacterium RBG_16_64_85. Next base: position 35,154 of record MGQW01000013.1, on the reverse strand, counting down.
GAGCTCAACGTGTTCCGGGATTTCGCCCCCGTCCTCCCGGAGGAGTACCGGGACAGCACGTACGTTTTCCTCGGCAACATCGATCCCCGCCTCCAGATGGAAATCCTCTCCCAGGTGCGGAAGCCCGCGATGGTCGCCCTGGACACCATGAACTACTGGATCGAGAACCGTCCGGAGCCGCTTCGCGAGGCGATCGGAAAGGCGGATATCGTGATCTTCAACGAGAGCGAGATCCGGGAGATCTCAGGGGAGTACAACCTGGTCAAGGCGGCGCGCACCGTGATGGGCTGGGGACCGGGCCGCGTCGTGATCAAGCGGGGAGAATACGGGGTCCTTCACCTGTCGGACGGGACGATGTTCGCGGCGCCCGCCTATCCGCTCGAGACGATCTTCGACCCGACCGGCGCGGGCGACAGCTTCGCCGGCGGGTTCATGGGGTACCTCGCGTCCCGGGACGGGTCGGACCTCACGGACATGGACTATCGGATCGCGACCATGTACGGGAGCGCGATCGCCTCCTTTACCGTCGAGGCGTTCAGCACGGAGCGGTTGCAGAATCTTTCCCCCGACGACATCGCCTTGCGGGTGGACGCCTTCCGGGCGCTCACCGAGTTCCGCGTCTAGGCGTAAAGAAATCACATATTTGTAACCTTTATTACAAAACCGGTTTTTCCGGAATTCCCCGAATAACAATATCCATGGAATATAAGGGTTTAATCTCCCGGTTCGGATGGCGCGATATTTGCTGGTAATCTCGAAACCAGATGGCCGAAAGGCCGGAAATCCCCGGGGCGACCCCTCCCTCCGGGCATAAACGACGACCCCGCGACCCTCCACGCGGGGCCGTCGTTTTCTTTTTGGGCGGGCACGGATCCGTTCCCGGTAGCCGCCGGCATGGAACCTTTATCCCGCGAGGGGTATCATAGAGGTAGAGCGGTTCCCGCAGCCAACCGTTACGTCCACACGGGAGGTGGGAAAGATGAGAACCCTTCTCAGCCGATTCAGCCCGGCCAGCAGGAAGAACGTCGATCGCGAGACCGATTCCTACATCCCCCGAAAGAGCGCGCCGTCCGTCGGCGTCTGCCCGAAATGCCACGCCATCCGACGCAACAAGCGGTGGCACCTGGACGAGAAGGAGTACACGGCACTGGCGCTTAAGCGCGGCGCGGCCGTCCTGGAGCGCTGCCCGGCGTGCAGGAAGATCGCGGACGGCTTCCCGTCCGGGGTGGTCCTCCTGCGCGGCGGCTATCTCCGCGAGAACCGGGACGAGATCCTGAAGCTGGTCCGGAACGAGGAGAAGCGGGCCATGGGGGTCAACCCGATGGAGCGCATCATCTCCGTCACGGAAGTGAGCGGGAAGATGGAGATCGCCACGACCGACGAGAAACTCGCCCAGCGGATCGGGCGCGAGCTGCGAAAGGCCTGCAGGGGAACTCTCGAGTACAAGTGGTCCGAGGATTCCAAGCTGCTGCGGGTGAATTGGGTGAGGGAGGAGTGAAGGCGGTAGAGATCCGCCGGGCAGGCCCGCCGGAATCGGCAGTGACTCCTGTCAGAAGAGAATCTTCCGCACGATGTTCTCGTTGACGTCGGTGAAAAAGATCGTCCCCTGGACTCCCGTAATCCCTGCGGGCGCGTTGAGCAGGGCCTGGAGAGCATCGCCGTCCCGGGTCGTCGCCGATGCGGAGGTTCCGACGAACACGGTGACGGTCGCCGCGGTGGTGATCTTCCGAACGGCGTGATTGCCGGTGTCGGCCAGGTAGAGGACCGATCCGACCGCGGCGATTCCCCCGGGAGAGGAGAACAGCGCCGACGTCCCGGAGCCGTCGGCGAAACCGGAACTCCCGGCAGTCCCTGCGAACGTGCTGGTCGCACCGGAAGGATTCGCGACTTTCCGGACGGCGTGGTTTCCCGTGTCGGCGACGTAGACGCTGGTGCCGATGACCGCGATCCCTTCCGGAGAGTTGAACTGGGCAGGACTGTTGGCGGAGCCGGCCGTGCCGGTCCCGGCCAGGGTAGTGACCGACCCCGTCGCGATGTCGATCTTCCGGATCGCATGGTTCCCCGCGTCCGCGACGAAAAGCGAGGAACCGTCGGTGGCGATCCCCTTCGGTGTGTTGAATTGCGCCGCCGTCCCCGTCCCGTTGACGAAGCCCCGCGTCCCGGTTGTGCTCCCGGCGAACGTGGTGACTGCGCCGGCGGAGGTTACCTTGCGGATTGCGTGATTCCCAGGGTCCGCCACGTAAAGATTGGTCCCCGCCGCAGCGATCCCCTGCGGATTCGTAAACCGTGCGCCGGTTCCCGATCCGTCCTGGATTCCGGAAACCCCGGGGTTCCCCGCGAGAGTCGTGACCGCACCGGCGGAAGTGACCTTCCGGATCGTGTGGCTCCCCGTGTCGGCGACGAACACGTTGTCCCCGATGACCGCGGCGCCGTTGGGTGCGCGGAATCGGGCCGCCGATCCCGACCCGTCGATCGTGCCCGCCTGCGGAGGGTTGCCGGCCACGGTCGTCACCGCCCCACCGATCGTGGTTTTTCGGATCGAGTGGTTCTGGGTGTCGGAGACGAAAATCGACGCGCCGTCGGCCCCGATCCCTTTCGGATCGCTGAACCGGGCTGCGGCCCCGGCGCCGTCCGCAAACCCGGCGTCACGCGCGCCCCCCGCCAAGGTGGTCACGAATCCCGTCGAGTTGATCTTGCGAAGTATCCGGTTCCCGGTGTCGGCAACGTAGAGATCGGTCCCGATGGCCGCGAGAGAGGAAGGGGAGAAGAACCTGGCAAGCAATCCGGTCGTGTTATCCACGAAATCGGGGTTGCCGGCCGCCCCGGCAAACGTGGTCACGTCGCCGACAGCGCCGGACGGCGCGATTTTACGGATGGTGTGGTTCCCCGTGTCGGCGACATAGAGGTCGGAGCCGAGGGAGGCGACCCCTTCGGGCGAAGAGAAGCTCGCAGCGGTTCCCACCCCGTTGTCGGCTCCGGGAACGCCCGATCCCGCGTAGGTCGTGGTTGCACCGTTGGAGGCCACCACCTTCCGGATCTTGTGGTTTCCCGTGTCCGCTACGAAGAGGGTGGTCCCGGGAAGGTCCGTGGCGATTCCCCTGGGCGAGGAGAAGAGGACGTTTCCCGGCCCGGCGACGTTATCGGCCGCACCCGCCGTTCCCGGCGAGCCTGCCAGCGTGGTGACCACGCCGCTCGTGGAAACGATTTTCCGGAGGGTATGGTTTCCGGTGTCGCAGACGTAGAGCGTGATGCCGATGGCCGCGATCCCGGCCGGCGAGTGGAACCGCGCCGCCCCCCCCGTCCCGTCCGCCGAGCCGGAGATGCCGAAACTCCCTGCAAGGGTGGTGACGGCCCCCGTCGCGGCGTCGACCTTGCGGATGACGTGGTTGGCGGTGTCGGCGACGAAAAGATTCGTGCCGATGGCGGCCACTCCCGACGGGGATGAGAAACGAACGAGCGCCCCCGTCCCGTCGAAAAATCCCCGTCCCCCCTCCGCTCCGGCAAGCGCGGCGGCCGATTCCGCGTTCCCGGCGTCGATGCTTCCGCAGCCGGATAGAACCGCCAGGCAGAAAAGGAGAACCGCGCCGGAGCATAAAACCGTGCATAGCCTAAAGGGTGAACGCGGCAACGCCTTCCTCCCTTCCTGGTGCCTGCGCATTCTACCGGGACGACCGCCGTTATCTTATCCCTTGACGAGCGCCGACACGAGGGCTTTTCCGAAGTCCCGCGCGGCGGGCGGACCGTTGGCGGTCACGATCTTCCCGGAAACCACCACCGGCTTCCCGACGAACACCGCCCCGCCCTTCTGCATCTCCTTCCTCGAGGCCTCGGTCTCGTAGCAGGTGGCCTCCACGCCCCTGAGCACGCCCGCGATCGCAAGGGTGGCACCGGAGAGGCAGATTCCACCGACGACTTTCCCCGCCGCCTTGGCTTCCCGAAGCAGTTTATGGAGGTCCTCGTCGTTCCAGAGGTGTTCCGGGGTGCCCCGTCCCCCGACGGCCACCACGGCGTCGTAGTCGGACGCCCTGGCGTCCCTGATCCTCACGTCGGGACTCTCCACGGCCCCCAGCATCCCCTTTGCTGGCGCCTTTTCGCGGGCCGCGACCGCGACGCTGGCGCCGGCATTCGCCACCTCCTCGCGGGGGTGGGCCAACTCCTCGTCCCGGAAGTTCTCCTGACAGATGACGAACAGCACCTTTTTCCCTTCCAGCGGCTTCATGCCGGGCTCCTCCTTTCCGGGAGATTTTTTGCCGTTTCTTCCATTGTACCTCCGTTGGAAAATCGACTATCGTTCTCTTTGAAAAGGCCGCCGAATCCCTTGTGAAGACAGGAGAGCGCAATGAAAGACACGCTGAAGGTCGGGCTGACGTACACGCACAAGTACCGCGTACCGGAGAACAAGACCGTGCCGTACCTCTACCCGGAGGCGAAGTCGTTCCAGGAGATGCCGAAGGTGTTCGCCACCGGCTTCATGGTCGGCTTGGTGGAATGGGCCTGCATCGAGGCGATGGCCCCCCACATGGACGCGGGGGAGGGGAGCGTCGGGACGCTCGTCAACGTGACCCACACGGCTGCCACCCCCCCCGGCATGGAGGTGACCGTGCACGTCCGGTGCATCGGCGTGGACGGCCGACGGACCGTCTGGGAGATCGAGGCGAAGGACGAGGTCGAGGGGATCGGCAAGGGAACCCACGAGCGGTTCTCCGTCGACTTCGCCAAGTTCAACGCCCGCGTCGCCAAGAAGGCCGGCGGAGCGTAAGGCCTTCCATTCAAGGATTCGGCCCTCCCTGAGCCGCTCGGGCGCGGAAACCTTCATTCCGCGGGACGCATCCCTACTTACCGGTAAGTAATAATTTCCTTGACAGCTGTTTTTCGGTATTTATACTTACCGGTAGGTAAGATCATTCCGGTTCGGGAGGTGGAGCGGATGGGCGAGACGGAGGCGGCGGGGGCACGTTCGGGGAGGGGCGCCGGGACGCCCGACGTTGCGGTCCGGGAGCGGCTGCTCAAGAGCGCCACGGAGCTCTTCACCCGCAAGGGGTACGCGGGGACCACCGTCCGGGAGATCGTGGCCGCGGCGGGGGTGACCAAGCCGGTCCTCTACTACTATTTCCGGAACAAGGAAGGGATCTATCTCGAGCTGATGAGGGAAGGGTTTTCCCGGTTCGACTCCCTGGTCGGCGCGTCGCTCGAGGAGCCGGGGAGCGCCGCGGAGAAGATCCTTCGCTTCTGCGCCAGATCCTTCGACCTCTTCCTGGACCGCATCGGGGTCGCCAGGGTGATGTACTCCATCTATTACGGCCCTCCCCAGGGGGCGCCGTTTTTCGATTTCGACGCCTACCACTTCAAGTTCCAGGATGCCATCCGCCGGCTGGTCGAGGAAGGGATCCGGGGCGGGGAATTCCGGAAACGGGATGCGATGGACATGACCTGGGCCATCGTCGGTGCGGTCAACGTCGCGATGGAGATCCAGCTCTGCCATCCGGAAGTCGGGCTGGGGAAGGAGGGGCTCGACCGCGTCCTGGAGGTCATCTTCGCCGGGATCGCCGCGGAGGGCCGCAAGGGGACGCGGAAAGGGGGGCGGCGATGAAACGGGGATCGGCATGGGGGGCCGCGTTTCTTCTTCTGGCTTGGCAATCGGCGGGATGCTCCGGGCAGGGGACGGCCGACGGCAAACCGGTCCAAAAGGACGGCGGAAAGCCTCCCGTGGCGGTGGAAGCGAGCCGCGCGACGACGGCGGACCTGACCGACGGGATCAGCGTCGTGGGGTCGCTTGCGGCCAAGTTCCAGTCGGACGCCAAGTCCGAGATCGGCGGGAGCATCGTCGAGGTCTACGTCACCGAGTGGGTCCGCGTGAAAAAGGGCGATCCGCTTGCGAGGGTGGACACCCGCGAGGCGGAGGCGATCCTGAAGAGGGCCGAGGCCTCCGTGGAGATGGCGAAGGCCGGCCTGCTGGAGGCCCAGGCCGCCACGAACCGGGCCGAGCGTGAGTACGAGCGTGCGCAAAAACTGAAGGAAGCGGGGCTCGTCACCCGGCAGAACCTGGACGACGCCCTCACGCAGCGCGAGGCCGCAGCCGCGCGGGTCGCCGCGGCGAAGGCGCAGATCGCGGCCGCCGACGAGGATGTCCGGCAGGCGAAGACCCGGATCTCGAAGGCCGTCATCCGCGCCCCCTTCGACGGCATCGTGGCCGAACGATTCGTCAACGTGGGGGAGGTCGTCGGCGAGATGCAGAAGGTCGTCTTCCGGGTCGTCGACCCCCGCCTGCTCGACCTGACCGTGAGCGTCCCCTCGGGCGAGATGGGAGCGGTGCGCGTGGGGCAGGCGCTCACCTTCTCCACGGACGCGATCCCGGGCAAGGTCTTCGCGGGGAAGGTCCGGTTCATCAACCCCGTGGTCAGCGAGGCGGACCGGTCGGTGAAAGTGGTCGCAGAGGTCCGGAACGTGCCGGAGGAGCTCAAAGGGGGGATGTTCGTCAAGGGCCGGATCGTCACCGGGCAGCGGCCGGGCGTCCTCCTGGCGCCGCGGACGGCCCTTCTCACGTGGGACGTCGCTGCGAAAAAAGGGGACCTGCTGGTCGTCGAGAAGGACCTCGCGCACCGCCGCACGGTCCGCACCGGGAGCGTATCGGGGGACCTGGTGGAGATCGCATCGGGACTGGCCAAGGGGGAAACGGTCATTACGCGCGGCGGCTTCAACGTCAAGGACGGCGACCGGGTGAACATCACCCGGATCGACGGGGGCCAGTAAATGTTTCTCTCCGACCTCTCCATCCGGCGCCCGATCTTCGCGTCGGTGATGATGCTGGCGCTCGTGACGCTGGGCGCCTTTTCCTACAAGCGGCTGGCGGTCGACATGTTCCCCGACGTGGAAATCCCGGTGATCACCATCGTCACCAAGTTTCCCGGGGCCTCGCCCGAGAGCGTGGAGCGCGAGGTGAGCAAGCGGATCGAGGAGGCCGTCAATCCGATCGCCGGGGTCAAGCACGTGATGTCGACATCCCGCGAAAGCGTCTCCACCGTCGTGGTGCAGTTCCAGCTGGAAATCCGGATCAACGAGGCGTCCCAGGAGGCGCGGGCCAAGATCGCCGCCATCCGCGGAGAGCTGCCGCAGGGGATCGAGGACCCCATCATCCAGAAGCTCGATTTCTCCGCGATGCCGGTCGTCTCCCTGGCGGTGCGGTCCAATGCGCTCTCCCCGAGGGACCTGACCACGCTCGTTGAGAAGAGGATCCGGCGCCGGTTCGAGAACCTCTCGGGCGTCGGGAAGGTGGACCTGGTCGGCGCGGCAAAGCGCGAAGTGAACATCAACATCGATCCGCTTCGTCTGCAAGCCCTCGGGATGGGAATCGACGAGGTAATTGCCGGGATCCGGTCGGAGAACGTCAACACGCCGCTGGGCCGGCTGAACCGCAACGGCTCCGAATTTCCGCTGCGCGTGTCGGGTAAGCCGGACGCCGTGGAGAAGTTCAAGACGATGGTGGTCGCGCAGCGCACCGGCCGGCCCGTCACGCTTTCCCAGGTGGCGGAGGTGCGGGACGGCACGGAGGAGCAGCGCTCACTGGCGCTGGTGAACGGACTTCCCGCCGTGGCGATCGACATCCAGAAACAGTCGGGGGCCAACACGGTGGCCGTGGTCGTGGCCGTGAAGAAAGAGATCGCCCGCCTCCAGGCGGAGCTCCCCGCCGGCACGTCCATCGAGATGGTGCGGGACGCCTCCATCATGATCCAGGAGTCGGTCAAGGACGTGCAGGAAACGCTGATCTTGGGCGGGATCCTCACCATTTTCATCGTCTTCTGCTTCCTGAACTCCTGGCGATCCACGGTGATCACGGGGCTCACCCTGCCCATCTCGGTCATCTCCTCCTTCATCGTGATGAACTTCATGGGGATGACCCTGAATGTCATGACCCTGATGGCGCTCTCGCTGGCCATCGGACTGCTCATCGACGACGCGATCGTCGTGCGGGAAAACATCGTGCGGCACCTCGAGCACGGGAAGGACCACTTCGAGGCGGCCCGTATCGGGACGAGCGAGATCGGGCTGGCCGTCCTGGCCACGACCTTCTCCATCGTGGCGGTCTTCGTCCCGGTGGCGTTCATGAAAGGGATCGTCGGCCGGTTCTTCTTCCAGTTCGGGATCACCGTCACGTTCGCAGTCCTGGTCTCCCTCTTCGTCTCCTTCACCCTGGACCCGATGCTTTCCTCACGGTGGCATGACCCCGACATCGACCGGACGGGGAGGCGGCACCTCGTCGCGCGCGTCCTCGACCGATTCAACGACGGGTTCGACCGGACCGCCGACCGCTACCGCGGGGTGATCGCGTGGGCCCTCGCCCACCGGAAGACCGTCCTGGCCCTGGCGGCGGCGGCATTCGTCGGAGGGCTCCTGGCCTTCTTTTCCCTGAAGACCGAGTTCTTCAGCGAATACGACCGGGCCGAGTTCCAGGTGAACTTCCAGACCGCGCCGGACGCCTCCATCGACGAGACGCGCAACCGCGTCGATGCCCTCCTGGCGGAACTTCGGAAGATGTCCGAGGTGAAGCACACCTACGCCACCATCGGCGCCGGCGACACCGGGACGGTGCGGGACGGGATGGTGTACGTCAAGCTGGTCGAGAAGAAGGAGCGCAGGCGCCTCCAGGACCAGCTCCAGCGGACCCTTCGGGCGCGGATGCAGCAGATCCCGGGGATCGTCCCGTCCATCGTGGAAGTGGGGCGGATGAGCGGGGAAAAGCCGCTCCTTGTCAACATCCGAGGGGAGGACATCGCCCGGCTCAAGCGGTACGGCGCGGAGCTGAAAAAGGAGATGTACAAGATCCCCGGCGTCGTCGACCTGGAGGTGACCCTGGAGCAGGACATCCCGGAGTTCCGGCTCACCATGGACCGGGAGCGGGCTGCGGACCTGGGAGTGACGACGAACGACGTCGTCCGCACCTTGGGATCGCTCGTGGGAGGGCAGGCGGTGTCCACCTACGAGGACGAGGACGGCGACGCGGTGGACGTCCGGGTCCGGCTCCCCCTCGAACTCCGGCAGGACCCGGCGCAGGTGGAGCGGCTGCGGCTGGCGGTCAACCGGGGAGATGGGAGCGTCAGCCTGGTGCCGCTGAGCGAAATGGTGAGCACCAACATGAGCAACACCCCCTCGGAGATCAACCGGCAGGACCTGACGCGGCAAGTGGTGATCTCCGCCAACCTCGACGGGTTGCCCCTTGGCGAGGCGATGAACAAAGTGAAGGCGATCGCCTCCCGCATGAAGCTGGCGCCGGGATACCGGGTCGTCTTCTCCGGCGAGGGCGAGGACATGGTGGAGTCGTTCGGGTACATGGCGGAAGCCCTCCTCCTGGCCGTCATCTTCGTGTACCTCATCCTGGCGGCCCAGTTCGAGTCGTTCATCGACCCCTTCGCCATCATGCTCTCGCTGCCGCTTTCCATCGTGGGGATGGCGGGGATGCTCTTCCTCACGGGGGACACGATCAACATCATGTCCCTGATCGGCCTCATCATGCTGATGGGGCTGGTCACGAAGAACGCGATCCTCCTCGTGGACTACGCGAAGGTCCTTCGCGCCCGGGGGATGGGCCGGGCCGAGGCGGTGATCACGGCGGGGCGCACCCGATTGCGGCCGATCCTGATGACGACGCTCGCCATGATCTTCGGGATGCTGCCGCTGGCGCTGGCCCTCGGGGCGGGGGCGGAGATGCGGGCGCCGATGGCGCGCGCGGTCATCGGGGGATTGATCACGTCGACGTTTCTCACGCTCCTTGTCGTGCCGGTCGTGTACACCCTTCTCGACGATTTCGGCGACTGGATCCGCCGCCGCTGGGAAGGAAAGAAGGAAGAAGCGAAGACGAGCGAGGAGGTGCGCGCATGAACGGGACGGCCGTCGCCGCGCCATTCAGGCGGTGCGTTGTCATTCTCTTTGCGGTTTTCCTTATCCCGGCGGCCTCCTTCGGGGCGGACAACGCCGTGAAGCTCCTGACCCTGGACGAGGCGCTCCGGATCGCGTCCGAGAGGAACCGGGATATCCGGAAGGCGAGCGAGTTCCGGAGACAGGTGGAGGGGCGCTACGTGGAGGAGCGGGCGGCGGCACTCCCCCAGGTCACGATCACCTCGGGCATCTCCCGCAACCGGGACGACAGCCAGAAAGCGTTCGGCGGGGATTTCATCCCTCCCCAGCAGGAGACCCGCTCGGCCGAGGCGAGCCTTTCCCAGCCGCTCTACACGTGGGGGCAGATCGGGGCAGGGATCCGCGCGGCGAGGATCGGGTTCGCGACCGCCGACGACCAGCTGCGCTTCTTCCGGCAGACGGCGACGCGGAACGTGACGGCCGCTTTTTACGACATCCTGCTCGCCCGGGAGCTCCACGCCATCGCCGCGCAGAACCTGGAGCAGAAACTGCGCCACCTGGACGAGGCGCGCAGGAAGCAGGCCATCGGCACGGCCACCGATTACGATGTCCTGGCGGCCGGGGTGGCGGTGGAGAATGCCAGGCCCGACGTCATCCGGACGGAGAATCTCATCCGGAGCGCACGGGAGAGGCTTTCGTTCCTGCTTGCCATGGAAGGGGGGGAGGTGGACGTCAGCGGAACCCTCGTGTCCGCCGTCGAACCGTATCCGCGGTACGAGGAGGCGCTTGCGAGCGCCTGGAAAAACCGGCCGGAGCTCTCCGAGCTGCGCCACCGGATCGGGATCTCGAAGGAGCTGGTGACCGTCGCCGATGCCGGCGACAAGCCGCGCCTGGACCTCAGGGCGGGGTACGGCTGGCGGGATCTCGACCTGGGCGATGCCGAAGCGAACGGAAAGACCTGGTCGGCCGGGCTGTTTTTCAGTTATCCGATCTTCGACGGCCTGCGCACCCGGGGGAAGGTGGCCCAGGCCAGGAGCGAAGTCGCCTCGCTGCGGATTGACGAGGCGAAGCTCATGGACTCCATCGCCCTGGAGACGCGCGATGCGGTCAACGCCGTTCGGGAAGCCGGGGAGATCGTCATGGCGCTCGGGGGAACGGTTTCCCAGGCTACGCGGCTACTCGACCTGTCGGAGAAGGGATTCGAGTACGGGGTCAAGACGAGGCTCGATACGGAGGATGCGGAGCTGAACCTGAAGCAGGCGAAGGGGAACCTGGCCCGGGCCCGGCGCGACTACCTCGTGGCCCGCGTCCACCTGGAGTTCGTGAAGGGGACGCTGGAAGAGGACGGGGAAGCGGCGCGGACCCGGGAAAAGAAGTGGCAGCCGGCAGGAAGCATCCCGGGGATGGTCAAGGAAGTCCTCCAGCTCCAGCCCCGCCTGGACAGGGACGACGACTCTCATAACAGATCGATAGAATAGAACATTTTTTGATTTCCCCGGGGAGGCAGGAAGCCGTCCGAAGGGGTTTGCAAAACGGAACTTGGGCATCGGCGCCGTCATCCATAAGACAGGGGGTGCCGGGATGGCGGCAGATCTCAATATCCGGATTACCGGCGGCGCAGGGCAAGGGGTACACACCCTCGGAGCGATCATCTCCCGGATGGCGGTCCTGTGGGGCTATCATTTCCACGCGACCCAGGACTACATGAGCCGGATCCGGGGCGGGCGGAATTCCTATTCCGTCCGCATCGGGTCGGACCCGGTGCGCGCCGGAAGGGACGAGGCGGACATCCTGCTCTGTCTTGCCCCCGGTCATCTTCCGCACTTTCTTCCGAGGCTTTCGAAGGGCGGGCTCGCTTTGGCGGACACCCCCTCCGCGTCTCCGCAGGTTCTGTCGTCGCCGCTCAAGCAGATGGCCGTTTCCGCAGGCAGTCCCATTCTGGCGAACATGGCGGGAGCGGGCATCCTCGCCTGCGCCCTTGGGATTCCGCTCGATATCCTGGCCCCGCTGCTCGCCGCGGACTTCAAGGGCGATTTTCTCGAAAAGAACCGGAAGGCGCTTGCCCTGGGAGAGGAGTGGGCAATGGGGCGCCTGGGGGATACGTTTCGCCTTTCCCGCGCGCCATCATCGCCCCGCGTGGTGATGTCCGGCAACGAGGCGCTCGCGCTGGGGGCGATCGCGGGAGGGTGCAAGTTCGCCGCAGGGTACCCGATGACGCCGGGCACGGGGATCCTGTCCGTGCTGGCGGACAACGGTCCCGCCGTGGGCCTGGTTTTCGAGCAGGCGGAAGACGAGATCGCGGCGCTGAACATGGCGATCGGCGCATCCTACGCGGGTGCGCGCGCGATGGTGGCCACCTCCGGCGGCGGGTTCGCGCTGATGGTCGAGGCACTCTCCCTGGCCGGGATGCTGGAGACCCCGGTCGTCATCGCGCTCGGGATGCGTCCGGGTCCCGCCACGGGGATGCCCACGCGGACGGAGCAGGGAGACCTCGACTTCGTCCTCTCCGCGGGGCACGGGGAGTTCCCCCGGCTGGTTCTCTCCCCCGGCTCCCCGGAGGAGGCGTTCGACCTGGCCCAGCATGCGATGGACCTGGCGGAGGCGTACCAGGTGCCGGCGTTCCTTCTCACCGACCAGTACCTGGCGGACACGATCGTCGACATGGACCCCGCGAAATTCGACATCCGGCCCGTGCGGCGGCATTTGGTCCGGGGGACGGAAGTTCCCCGCGCGGCGAACGGAAGGTATCTCCGGTACGCGGTCACCGGGGACGGCGTCTCCCCGATGGCGGTGCCGGGCGAGCCGGGGATCACCGTCGTGGCCGGCAGCGACGAGCACACCGAGGACGGGCATCTCACGGAGGATCACGACGCCCGGATCCGGATGGTGGAGAAGCGGCGGCGGAAGGGGGAGGCGCTGGCGCAGCGGACGCTCCCGCCGCTGGTGTCCGGGCCGCCCAACGGGGACGCCGTGCTGATCGGATTCGGCTCGACGAAAGAGGTGATCGAGGAAACCCGCCAGATCCTGGCCCGGGAGGGAATCGCCGTGGCGGCGGTGCACCTGCGGCAGGTCTGGCCCTTCCCGGCGAAGGAAATGGCGGAGATCGCGCCCCGCTACGACGCGGCGCTCACGGTCGAAAACAACATCAGCGGCCAGCTGGCCCGGCTGATCCGGCGGGAGTCGGGGGCGGAGATCGCGGGAACGGTCTCCCGCTACGACGGCCTTCCCTTCACTCCCGAAACGCTGGCGCCGGAAGCGAGGAAAAGGATATGGGAAGCCCTTTCGACACGGATGTCGAGAACGCATGGTGCCAAGGGTGCGGAAACTTCGGGATCCTGAACGCGGTAAAGAAGGCGATGGAGAAGCTCGGCAGGGAGAAGCACGAGATCGTGCTCGTCTCCGGGATCGGCCAGGCCGCGAAGCTTCCCCATTACGTGGACGTGAACGTGTTCGACGGCCTGCACGGCAGGGCGCTGCCGGCGGCCGCGGCGATCAAGATGTCCAACCCCGCGATGACCGTCGTGGTGACGAGCGGGGACGGCGACATCTACGGGGAAGGCGGGAACCACTTTCTCCACAACATCCGGCGCAACGTCGACATCGCGCTGTTCGTCCACGACAACCAGGTCTACGGCCTGACCAAGGGGCAGCCGTCCCCCACCAGCGATGCGGGATGGGCCGGCTCGCTCAACCGGACGGGCGTCATCTCCGGACCGTTCCCGCCGCTGGCGGTCGCCATCGCCCTGGGTTGCGGGTTCGTGGCGAGGGGGTACGCCGCCGACGTGGAATTCACGGCGGACCTGATGCTTCAGGCGATCCGATTCAAGGGGTTTGCCCTGGTCGACATCCTCCAGCCGTGCATCACCTACAACAAGAAGAACACCTACCAGTGGTACGGGAGGATGGCGTACAAAATCTTGCCGGAGCACGACGCGACGGACCGGATGAAGGCATTCGCGCTGGCGCTGGAGTGGGAGGAGAGGATCCCGTTGGGTGTACTCTACCGTTCGGTTCGGTCGACGTTCGAGGAGATGCACCCGGCCATCCCGGGCCCTCCGCTTCACGCCCGGGAAACACTTCCCGCGACCGTGCAGGAGATGTTGCGGAAACGGACTTTAACGCCGGGTTAACCGCCTGCCGCTTCCTGTGCGGCGAGCCTGTCCCGCATCTCGCCGAAGTACCAGATTCCCCGGATCAGCATAAGGGACGCTGCCCCGAACGCCGTAAGGGTTGCCATGCCGATGCCTCTTTCCGGTGTCGATCCCGTTGATGCAGGTAAGAGGCGGGGGGATCGAACAAGGATTCAGCGTTTCCGTTTTTTCGCGGGGATCACCGCGGCGGCATCCTTTTTTTGGACTTCCTCCGCCCTGCGCCGGTCCGCCTCTCTCCCGAAAAATGCGATCCCGGCGATGGAAGCGAGAATGAGCGCCGCGTAAGAGCCGGCGGCGACGAAAGAATCGGACTGCTGGAGCCCTTCGTTCAGGTACCGGAGGACTCCATAGAGCGAAAGCCCGATGAAGATCGTCGTGCAGAAGTGAAATCCGAAAATGGCCAGCTGCTTGGAAACCTGCATGCATCCCCCTTTCCGGGGTTTCTTGGTATAGTTATCCTACCATGGAAATTCTTTCGATCCTGACGCTGGTCGTCGCCGCTGCGACGTTCCTCACCCTGCTGTTGCGCCGCCCCCCGCCGCTCCGGGACCGGCTGGATCTCCTGGAAAAGAATTTCACCGACGCGCTCCGGGCGAGTGCATCCGACCTGGCCCGCGCGCAGGCCGACTCCTCTGCGCGGATCCGCCAGGAGGTGTCGGAGAATCTTCTCAAGGGGATCGACGACATTTCCCGCCGGATCGAGGAGCGGCTCACGGAGATCCGCGGCGAGGTCGCGCGCGAGCTCGCGGAGACGGCCGACCGCAATCTGAAAGGGTTCGACCAGGTCGCGGGGCATCTCAAGGAGCTGAGCGCCGCTACGGGGCAGGTGGTTCTCCTGTCCCGGGACATCAACCAGCTGAACGTCCTTCTCACCCAGCCCAAGGCGCGCGGGGCCTTCGGGGAGCTCACCCTTTCCCAGATGCTCTCCGACCTTTTCGGGGATCACACCGAGATGTTCGAGCTCCAATACCAGATGGAATGGGGGGAGCGGGCCGATGCCGCGATCTTCGTCCGGCCGGACCGGGGCCAGTTTGTCTGCGTGGATGCGAAATTCCCGTTGGCCAACGCCCAGCCGCTGATGGAAGGGGAGATCGACGAGGCGGCTCGGAGGGAGTACGAAAAAGCGTTCGCCCGGGACGTGCTGACCCAGGCCGAATCGATCCGCTCGAAATACATCCGGCCTCCCAAGACGCTGGATTTCGCCTTTCTCTTCGTCCCTGCCGAGTCCGTCTACTACCTCGTCCTGCGCAACCGGGCCCTCCATGAACAGCTCCTGAAGCTGCAGGTGGTCCCCACGTCCCCCAACAGCTTCTACGCCTACCTGCAGGCGCTGGCGTTCGCCTTCCGGGGGTTCAAGATCGAGCAGAAGACGAGAGAGATCCAGGTCCTCCTGGAGCGCGTGGGGAAGGATTTCGAGCGGTTCGCGGAGAACTTCCGGCTCTTCGGGAGGCACCTGGACAACGCCCAGGCCAAGTACATGGAGTCGGTGAGGGACGTCGAGCGGTTCCGGGCGCGGATCGGCTCGCTCAGAAGCGGGGAGGGGGAGCTGACGGAGGGATGAGGGGCGGCCCTTCCCCCCGGGTCACCGGTCGAGCTGTGTGTGCAACTTGCCCCGCAGACGGAGGGTCGCCTGGGCGTGCAGCTGGCAGATCCGCGGCTCTCCCAGGCGGAAGATCTCGCTGATCTCCCGCATCGTCAGGTCCTCGTAATAGTAGAGGGCGATCAGCTGTTTTTCCCTTTCCGGAAGCGTGTCGATCGCCTTCGCGAGCACTTCCTTGAGATCCCGCAGCAGCTCCTCTTCCCGCGCTTCGTCCTTCGCGACCTCCGACAGGTAATACTGGATGCCGGAGCCGTCCCCGTCCTCCTGGGACTCGTCGTGGGAGAGGACGGTAAGCCCCGAGAGCATCGCCAGCTTTTTATGGAGCTCGTCCACGGTGATCCCCAGGTCGGCGGCGACCTCTTCCTCCTCGGGGGGGCGGCCCAGCAGTCCTTCGAGCCGCGAATATGCGTTCTGCAGACGCGTGGAGGACTGCCGGATGGATCGGGGGAACCAGTCCATCTCGCGGAGATAGTCGAGCATCGTTCCGCGGATACGGAACTCCGCGTAGGTCTTGAATTTGATCCCGCGCGAAGGGTCGAATCGATCGATGGCATCGAGCAGGCCGACGATGCCCGAGCTGACGAGGTCGTCCATCTCGATGTTGGGGGGGACGCGCATCTTGATGCGGGACGCGTGGTATTTGATCGTGGGGATGAATTCATCCACCAGCGCGTTCCGGTCGATCGCCAGAGGGGGAGGGGCTTCATAATGTCCGCGGGCCGTCACGGCTTCTCTCGGGGCCATATCGCTTCCTCTCTTGAAACAGGAACTTAGGGGTTCATGATGAGAGAAAAGGCAGCAACAGGCATGCCAAGAGGGAAACAGGTTGTATCTAATTGAAATATTATGGGGTTATGCTAATGGGGGACCGTGGCGGTCTTCCGGGAAGTGTCAATATATTGACACTTCCTCAGGCCTCTGACAATTCTCGGCGGTCCAGGGGCTCTCGTTTCAGCATCTCCAGAAGAGTCGTCCGCTTGAGTCCCAACAGGGCGGCGGCCTTGTTCTTGTTCCCCTTGGTCAGGGCCATCGCGTGCGCGATGAGGTGAAGCTGGAACGCCCCCGTCGCTTTCCGGAAATCGATTCCGTCGCTGCCGAAATCGACCCCGGCGGTGATCCGGATCGCCCCCCCTTCCTGCATCGCCGGCGGGAGGTCGCTCTTCTCGAACCACCCCTCGCTCTTCAAAACGACCAGCCGCTCCACGAGGTTTTCCAGCTCCCTGACGTTGCCCGGCCAGGAGTAGCGCATGAGCGCTTCCATCGCTTCCGGCCGGAATCCGGGGTGGTGGCGCCCCGTCTTGCGGTCCCACTTGCGAAGGAAATGCCCGGCGAGAACCGGCACGTCGTCGATGCGCTCGCGCAGGGAGGGGAGGTGGATCGGGATCACGTTGAGCCGGAAAAAGAGATCCTGCCGGAATCGCCCCGCGGCGATCTCCACCTCCAGGTCCTTGTTGGTGGCGGCGATGACACGGACGTCCACGTTCACGGTCTTCGTTCCGCCCACCGGGATGAACGACTGGTCCTGCAGGACGCGCAGCAGTTTGGTCTGGAGAGGAGGGCTCATCTCGCCGATCTCGTCGAGAAAGATCGTCCCCCGGTTGGCCGTTTCGAACCAGCCGCTTCGCTCGACGTGCGCGCCGGTATAGGCCCCTTTGACGTGCCCGAAGAGTTCGCTCTCCAGCAGGCCGGCCGGGATGGCGGAGCAGTTGACGGGCACCAGGACCCGGTCGGCCCGCTTGCTGTTGTAGTGGACGGCCCGGGCGATCAGCTCCTTGCCGGTCCCGCTCTCGCCGAGGATCAGGATGGTGGAGTCGGTGGCGGCGACCTTCCGGACGAGGTCCAGCACCTGGCGGATCGGCTCGCTCAGCCCGATGACGTTCTCGAACGTGTAATGCCGGATGGCCTGGGTCTTGAGGTGGAGGTTCTCCTTCCGGATGGCGGTAAGCTCCAGCGCCCGGCCGACCAGGTTGGAAACCTCTACCACCTTGAACGGCTTCGTGAGATAGTGGAAGGCGCCGAGCTTCATGGCCTGTACCGCGTTTTCCACCGTCGCGAACGCCGTCATCAGGATGACCTCGCACTTCGGGAGGATTTTCTTCGCGTGGGCGAGGACCGCGAGACCGTCGACGCCGGGCATCATGAAATCGGTCAGCACCACGTCGATGTCGGTCCGGTCGATGATCGATATCGCCTCGCTGCCCGATCTCGCAAGATGGAGGCGGATGTCCGGCGAGGTGAACACCTCCCTCAGAAGGGAAATCGTGAGCTCCTCGTCGTCTGCGATCAGCAGCGTTTTCGCCATGGGCTCATTTTACCCTTGTTTGGATAAAGTTTCGCCTGGAATCGGTCGATATGCACCTTACAGGCGGGACACCATTGTCTGGAGGCATGCATCGAGTGAAACCCTCGGACCGTAAGGGAAAAGGAGTCGGGAAAACACCTGTCAAAGGGGCGAAAAGAATGCCCGGTTCCTCCCCCGACGGCATGAGGGAAGCCTGCCCTGTCAAAAAAGTGGCAGATCTCCGGACCGCTGTGGACAACGGGACGTACCGCGTGGAATCGAAGAAAGTCGCCGAAAAGATCGTCAGGGACGCCGTGCGGGAAATCCGGAACCGGCTCCGGTAAGACGTGGCACGGGCCGACTTCCAGGAAATCCTGCGGCAGGCGCTGGACGATCTGCCCGAACTCTTCCGGCAGGCGCTGGAAAACGTGGCGGTCGTGGTGGAGGATTGGCCCCCCGACTGGCTGCTGGACGAGCTCGAGATCCCCCCCGATGAAACCCTGTACGGGTTCTACCACGGAGTCCCCCTGCCCGAGCGCTCGGTCTCCCTTACCGGCAACCTCCCGGACAAGATCTCGATCTACCGGGGACCCCTGGTGGAGGATTTCCCCGATCCCGTGGAACTCCGCCGCCAGATCCGGGTGACCCTTCTCCACGAGATCGGACACTATTTCGGGATGGACGAAGAGGATCTCGGCCGGATCGGGTACGAGTAAAAAAAACGCGCTCCCCGACGATTTTCCATCCCCCGTTCCCTTTTTAGGTTTACAGTATACAAAACCGGCAAGCCCCACGGTTGTCCGGCGCCTAACTTGCGTCCGTGTCTGAAGAAAGGGGATGGGGGATGCTTGCACTGCGCCGCGTGTTCATCGACGGAGCCGACCGCCCCGAATTGGTTCTGCTCCACTACACCGCTGCCCTGGAAAGCGCCCCGGACCGGGAAATCGCCCGGGCCTCCCTGGTCATGCCCCCGTCCGCGGAACCGGGAAGAAGGGAAACGCGCCTCTTCCTTCCTTCTCCGCCGACGGGCCGCCGCCTCCGGTTGCGCTATTTCTTCTCCACCGTCGGAGGGGGCGCCGAATGGTTCTCCCCCGTCTACGAAGTGGCGGTGCCCGGGGAGGACGTCTCGGGGGACCTGGCCCCGGTCGAGGAAGAAGGAGGGGGAAACCTGGCTCCCGCCGCAGGGCTCGGCATGTTTCGGCTCCGGCTTCCGCTGCGGAGCGGAGAACCGCGGACGGGACCCGTTCGATACGGCTTCGGGGCGATGCGGAAAAAACCGTCCCCGGACCTTTGCCGCGCGAGATTCGCCATGGGCGAAAGCGTCCCCGTTGTCGAAGTTCCGGAAGCGCTGTCGGTGCTCAAGAGCCGGCCGATGCCCTTTTTCCTGTACCACGTCGCCGGAGAGAAGGGCAAGCTGGTCGCCGACAAGATCAATTGTGCCCGGCTCACCCTCCAGGATAACGATGGCGAGGTGGTCTTCGCGCGCCTCTTCTGGGGGGATTCCACCTGGAACGCCCAGAACCTGTCCGTGATGGAGGTCAAGAAGTTCGCCTCGGGGGAGGGGAAGGCATCGGACTACTTTTTTGCGGGAGACCGGGAGGCGTTCCTTCGTGCGCGATTGAACGCGTTCGGCCGGCATCCGCTTCCCCGGACGTTCGAGACGTTCGTCTATGGACCCGAGGGGAGTATCGTCGAGTACTGCTTCCAGGTGATCCTGCGTCGTCCCGATGGATCCGTCACCGCCGCATGGCGGAACCGCGAGGGCGGCAACTGGATTGTGACGCTGTAGAGCCGCCCGCCAACGCCGTCAGCAGCGCATCGATCTCGCCATCGGTGCCGACCGTGATGCGCAGGCAGTCGGCCAGCCGCGGAGTGTCGAAATGGCGCACCAGGATCTTCCGCTCCTTTAGCGCCTCGTAGACCGGCCCCGCGGGTTTCCCCCCCTCCCTTCGGGCAAGCACGAAGTTGGATTGCGAGGGGAACGGCGCGAATCCGACCGCCGGCAGGCCGGCAACCAGCCGCTCCCTGGTCTTCCGGACCCTCGCCGCATTCCGCTCCATCCAGGCGATGTCCGAAAGCGCCGCCTCTCCGGCGGCGATGCTCAGGCGGTTCAGGTTGTAGGAGTCCTTCACCTTGAAAAGCCCCTCGATGATCCGGGGGTGCGCAAACCCCAGTCCGATCCGCATCCCGGCCAGGGAAAACGACTTGGAAAAGGTCCGCAGCACGATCACGTTCTCCCGTTCCCGGGCCAGCGAGAGGGCGTTTTCCTCCGCGAAGTCGGCGTATGCTTCGTCGACGACGAGCACGCCGGGGACGCAGTCGGCGAGGCGGGAGAGAACCGAGAGCGGGACCGTGGTCCCCGAGGGGGAGTTGGGGCTGGCCACCATCGCGACGTTCGCCCGGGCGCGGAAGATGCCCCGCGGGAGGGAATAATCGTCCGGATAGGGGATGCCGAGAATCTTCCCCCCCTGGATCCGCACGAGGGTGTCGTAGAGCGTGTACGTCGGGACGGGGCAGCAGAGCGCGTCCTTTTCCCCGATGAAGGCGCGGGCGATCATGGCCAGGAGGTCGTCCGACCCGTTTCCCGCGATCACCTGCGACAGGTCGAACCCGTAAACGAGCGCGGCCTTCCGGCGGAGCGTCGTCGCGCCGGGGTCGGGATACAGGCGAAGGGAGTCCTTCGCCTCGGACAGGATGGCCCGCCGGACCCGCGGGGAGGGCGGATAGGGGTTCTCGTTCGTGTTGAGCTTGATGAACCCGCCCTCCTGCGGCTGCTCGCCGGGCTGGTATCCTTTCATGCGATCGATGTTTTTCCGGAACGCAGCGGTCAACCCCGCCCTCCCTTCCTCCCGAAGAAGCGGCTCCCCAGCCTTTTCCACGCAGGCAGCGAACGCTCGACCGTCTCCGGGTCCACGCAGTAGGCGATCCGGAAATATCCCTTGCGGCCGAAGCCGCTCCCCGGCACCGCCAGGACGTTTTCCTCCCGCGCCGCCGCGAGGAACCTCATCTCGTCCTCGACGGGCGACCGCGGAAAGAGGTAGAACGCGCCGCCGGGCGGAACGACGGAGAATCCCGACCCCAGAAGGGTCGTGAGGAGCATTTCCCGGTTCCGGCGATAGACCGACAGGTCGGCCTCGATCCCCTGGAACCCGGCAACCACCCGCTGCATGAGGGAAGGGGCGTTGACGAACCCGAGCACGCGGTTGCAGAACACGCAGGCGTCGGCCAGCTCGGCGGCGTCCGCCGCGCGCGGGCTGACGGCGAGGTATCCGATCCTCTCCCCCGGGAGGTTCAGGTCCTTGGAGTGGGAATAGGCCACGAGCGTATTGCGCAGCGAGGCGGCCGGCGGAGAAAAGACCGCCTCGGGATAGACGATTTTCCGGTACGGCTCGTCGGAGAGGACGTAGATCGGCCCTCCCGTGCGCACCTCTCCCTCCGAGAGGACGCGGGAGAGCCCCCGGAGCGAATCGGCCGGGTAGACCGCCCCGGTCGGGTTGTTGGGGGTGTTGAGGAGGAGGGCTTTCGTCCGTCCGGTGATCGCCGCGCGGATCGCCTCGAGGTCGAGCTGGAAATCGTCGGCGGATTGCGCAACGACCGGGACCCCGCCCGCGTTGCGGACGTAGAAAAGGTATTCGACGAAATAGGGGGCGATGACGATCACCTCGTCGCCGGGAGACAGGATCGCCCGCAGCGCCACGTTGAGCGCCCCCGCGGCCCCGACGGTCATCACGACCAGCCCCGGGGCGTAGGCGAGCCCGGTGGTTTTCAGAAGGTCTTCCGCCACGCGCTGGCGGACATCCGGGAACCCGGCGTTCGGCATGTACTTGTGAAGGTCCGGCGGCGGGTTCGCGGCAAGCCGGGCAAGTTCCAGCGCCAGCAGGGGCGGAGGATCGCCGTACGGGTTCCCGAGGGAGAAATCGAAGACGTTTTCCAGCCCCTTTTTCGCCTTCAGAAAGGCGCCTTCCTCGAACATCTTCCGGATCCAGGACCCTTGACGGATCGCCTCCCGGATTTCCGGGGATACGGGCATCGAACCTCCTTTCGGTGCCCTTCACGATACGTCAACGGAAGACCGGATTTCAAGGCGAAAGGGCCGGAGTTTCCGTTGAAACCTCGCGGCGCATGGCATAAATTAGGGAAGGTTCACCGCGTTCCTGCCGGCAAATCTTGTTCGAACGGGAGAAAACGTGAAACGCATTCATCGCTCGTGGATTTTTCCGCTGATCCTGTGGGGGACCCTGTCCGGGTGCGTCACGGGGAGTGTGCTAACCGTTCCGGGAGAACTTTCGCGCAAGGCGTCACAGGCTCCCCCCGGCGCGGCGGGGGCCCCGGCGGTCGCCGTGTCCGATTTTTCCTGGTCGGGGGATCCCTCGTATGAGATCGGGCGTGATTTCGACCATGTCCGGTCGATCGTGTGGAAGGGGAATCCCGGCAAGGCGATGGCCGACCTGATCGCGGGCGCCCTTGCGGAAAAGGGGATCGCCGCGGTCCGCGTAGCCGGGGAGGCGGAAATCCCCTCCGGCGTTCCCGCAAGGGTGTGGGGCAGCGTGGAGGAATTTCGCGTCAACTTCAAGCGCGTCGGCACGCTCAAGGTGGAGGCGGAGGCGGGCACGACCCTGAAGATCCACGGGGCCGGTCCGGCCGCACCGGCGGGATGGGCCAGCACGGTCTCCTCCACCTACGGGTTCACGGATCTCTTCACCACCCCGGAGGGCGCCCGACAGGCGCTCATCGGCGCGGCCAACGCCGCCGCCGATGAAGCGGCGCGCCGCCTGCTGGAGGCGGGGGTGGTCTCCGCTCCGAAATAAAGAATACGGATGGGTCTTCTCGTCAAGG
Source organism: Deltaproteobacteria bacterium RBG_16_64_85 (assembly GCA_001798885.1). NCBI lineage: Bacteria > Deltaproteobacteria > Deltaproteobacteria bacterium RBG_16_64_85. The sequence continues at coordinate 12,437 of MGQW01000013.1, read as the reverse complement.
ATCGGATCGAGGACATCTCCTTCGAAGAGTGGGACGACGTCCTTGCGCGCTCCGTCCGCCCCTCCCCCTTTCTTTCCCGCCGCTTCCTGGTTCCCTGGGTAAAAACGTTCGCGGCCGGCCGTCCCCTGCGCATCGCGAGGTGGGAGCGGGGGGGGAGAGCCGAGGGCTTCCTGTTCCTGTGCCGGCGCGCGGAGTCGGAAGGGTGGGAGCTTCTCGGCAGCGATCGGGTGTCCGATTCCCTGGACGCGGTGGTGGCTGCGGGGATGGAAGGGGAGTTCTGGGCGGAACTCCTGCGGTCCCCGCCGGAAATGCTGGCGGAGGGTCCGCTTCATCTGCCGAGCGTGGTCGAGGGGTCGCCTTCCCTCTCCCTCCTCCCCGGGATCTGCGGCGAGCGGGGGATCGCTTTTTTCGCGGAGGAGGCGGACCGTTCCCCCTTCCTCCGTCTCCCGGAGAGCTTCGACGATTACCTCGGGCAGCTTGACAAGAAGGAGCGGCACGAACTGCGGCGCAAGCTCCGCCGTGCCGGGGAGGCGGAGCCGCGGCTATCGTTCCGCGTGACCGGGACGGCGGAGGAGCTCTCGCGGGACTTCCCATCCTTCCTGGAACTGCACCGCAGGAGCCATCCCGAGAAACGGCGGTTCATGGACGACCGGATGGCGGAGTTCTTCCGCGAGGTGGCGCAAGGGTTCTTCTCCGCAGGCTGGCTGCGACTGGCGTTCCTGAGCGGCGCGGGGGGAGACATCGCATCGGCGTTCCAGATCGAGACCGACAGGGCCCTTCTCCTCTACAATTCGGGGTTCGACCCCGAGGCCGGCGGCCGCATGAGCCCGGGCATGGTCCTGCTGGCGCGCTGCGTAGAGGACGCGATCGGGAGGGGACTCAAGGAGTACGATTTTCTCCGAGGACGGGAGAGATACAAGTACGACCTGGGGGGCCAGGACCGGATCGTGTACCGCGCGACCCTTTCTTTCCCGTGAACCACCTTCTTTTCTCCTACCACACGTGCCCGATGGAGGAGCCCGGCGTCGGCCTGTCGGGCGGAATGAACGTCTTCCTGAGGAGCCTCCTTCCGGGGCTTGCGGCCCACGGGTTCCGGACGGACGTGCTCACGCGGGGGAAGGGGACGGGGGTCGAAATCACCCGCCCGTTTCCCGGCGTCAGGATCGTCCACCTTCCATGCGGCTGGCGGGTTCCGGTTTCCCGCGAGTCGGCGTGGGATGCCCTCCCGCGATTCGTCCGAAAGGCGAGGGAACTTCTGGCCGCCGGCCGGACGGCCTATGACGTCGTCTCCGCCCACTACTGGATGTCGGGAATCGCGTCCCTCGAATCGGGGCTGCGCCCGGCGGCGTTCGCGTATCACACGATCGAAGCGCGCAAGGCAGGCTCCGCCGGCACGCCCCCTCAGGCCCTCCCCGCCATCCGGAGGGAAGCCGAGAAACGGTTGGCCCGCGAGGTTTCCCGCGTGGTCTGCTTCTCCGAAGACGACCTTGCAGGCACGAGGGAGATCTTTCCCGCCGTGGCGGGGAAGGGGACGGTCATCCCGCCGGGCGTCGACGACGCCTTCCGGAACCCTCCCCCGCGGGCGGGAGCGCGGCAAAAGCGCGGCATCCCCGCCGGCGCCTTCCTGTTCCTGCTCGCCGCCCGCGAGGATCCGGGGAAAAACGTCGTCTCCGCCATCGAGGCGTTCCGGGCTCTCCGGGCGGAGGAAGGAAACCGGCTGCGCCTCCTCGTCGCGGGGCAGAAGCTTCCTGCAGCCCTGTTGCCCGAAGGAGCCGCCTGCGCCGGGCCGGTTCCCCACGCGGAAATGCCCGCGCTCTTTTCCGCCGCGGACGCGGTTCTTTGTCCGTCCTCTTACGAATCGTTCGGGCTCGTTCCCCTGGAAGCGATGGCCGCGGGGAAACCGGTGATCGTCCCCCGTGCGGGATTCTGGGGAGAGACGATCCGTTCGGAAGGCGGCGGCGTGACCTATGCACCCAAGGCGAAAACAGGGCTGGCCGGGGCGATGCGGGCCGTTTGTCTCGAGGAAACCCTGCGGGCGCGTCTTGCGGAGGAAGGGAAGCGGATCGCCGCGCGGTTTACGTGGGAGAGGTGCACTTCGTTGTGGGCGAGGCTGCTGTCGAGCGCCGCCAGGCCCGGTAGTCCGCGATGAACTCCTCGAGTTCCCGCCGCGCCTCGTCGTCCGGCAGCTGGACGGGCGGGTGCTTCATGAAGTAGGCCGAGGGGGCGAGCATCGGACCGGAAAGCCCCATGTCCCTTCCGAGCCGGCAGAGCCGGATCGCGTCGATCCCCACCCCGGCGCTGTTCGGCGAGTCGGTCACCGACAGGCGCAACTCGACCTCGACCGGCAGCCCCCCGAACCCCTCCCCCTCGATCCTCAGGAAGCAGAGCTTGTTGTCCTTTTGCCAGGGGACGTAGTCCGACGGCCCGATGTGGATGTCCTCGTCCGCGATATTGTGCGTGAGCACCGAGGTCACGGCCTCCGTCTTCGAGATCTTCTTCGACTGGAGCCGCTGGCGGGACAGCATGTTGAGGAAGTCGGTGTTCCCCCCGGTGTTCAGCTGATACGTCCGCTGCACCCGGATCCCCCGTTCGGAGAACAGGCGGGCGAGCGCCCGGTGCACGATCGTGGCCCCCAGCTGCGACTTGATGTCGTCCCCGATGATGGGGATCCCCCGTTGCCGGAACCGCTCCGACCACGCCGGGTCGGAGGCGATGAACACGGGGATGCAGTTCACGAGGGAGACGCCGGCGGCGAGGCAGGCCTCGGCGTAGAAACGGGTGGCCTCCTCGGAGCCCACCGGCAGATAGCTGACGAGGATCTCCGCGCCGGATTCGCGCAGCAGGCTTTCCACGTCGCACGGCGGCTCGTCCGCGGGGAGAAACGTCTGGTCCTCCGGGTAGTCGCGCATGTGCGGCGCCACGCCGTCGAGCACGGGGGCCATCCGGACGACCGGCCCGCCGCCGGGCATGTCGGGGACGAACTTCTTGGTGCAGTTGGGGGGGGCGAAGATCGCCTCCCCGACAGGACGCCCCACCTTCCTTCGGTCGATGTCGAACGCCGCCACGACCTCGATGTCCCCCGGAAGGTATCCCCCGATATCGGGATTCATCAGGCCCGGGATGAACGCGCCTGCGGCCATCCTGGCGATGTTCCGGTAATATTCGATCCCCTGCAGCAGGGCGCTGGCGCAGTTTCCCACGCCGGCCACAGCGATGCGTATCTTAGGCATTCTCCATGCTCCCCGATGAGTTGGATTTACGAGCGCCCTTGTTGGATTCAACCGTCCCGGATCCGGTTTCATCCGCCCGCGGCAGCGGCTCCCCGCACTTCCAGCAGCAGGCGGGTATCTCCGCCACGGCCTTCCGTTCGTCGGAGACGAAATTCTGCGCGGAACAGGCGGTGCAAGTGAGAATCATCGGAGCCATTTTACCTTTTCCCGCGCCGGTTTGACAAAGAAGAATCCCGGAAGATAAGATGGGGCGATGCAGATCGAAAAAGGCGTCGACAAGAGCGTCAAGACGATCCGGATGATGATCCTCGACCAGCCCGGATTCCTCGGGAAGGTCGCCTCCGCCATCGGCACCGCCGGCGGGAACATCGGCGACATCCGGCTGGTCGGCTACGGGCTCGAGTACAACACCCGCGACCTCACGGTCTTCGTGGACGACGACGCCCACCTCCAGGCGGTGCTGGAGGAGGTGGGGAAGGTCGAAGGCGTTATCATCTCCGACATCATCGATCCCGTCCTGGAGCTCCACAAGGGCGGCAAGATCTCCGTAAAGGCCCGCATGGCGGTCGACAGCATCTCCGTGATGCGGAAGATCTACACGCCCGGCGTGGCCAAGGTCTGCAAATTGATCCACCGCAAGCCGGATCTCGCCTACGATTACACCGTCATCGGCAACACCGTGGCGATCGTGACCAACGGCACGGCGATCCTGGGGCTGGGGGACATCGGGGCCGTGCCCGGCATGCCGGTGATGGAGGGGAAGGCGGTCCTGTTCGACGTGCTCGTGGGGATCAACGGCATTCCGATCCTCATCCAGTCGAAGGATACCGAGGAGATCATCCGAACGGTCGCATCCATCGCACCGACGTTCGGCGCCATCAAGCTGGAGGACATCAAGGCGCCCGAGTGCTTCGAGATCGAGGACCGGCTGGACGCCATGCTCGACATCCCGGTTCTGCACGACGACCAGCACGGGACCGCCGTGGTCGTGCTCGCCGCGCTTCTGAACGCCAGCAAGTACGTCGGCATGCAGGTGAAGAACGACACCGTGGGGATGGTCGGCCTGGGCGCCGCCGGGATGGGGATCTCCAAGCTGCTGATGGCCTTCGGCGTCCGCAAGATGCTGGGGACCGACATCAATCCCACGGCGAAGGAGATCTTCTCGAAGATCGGCGGGAAGCCGGTGACCCTGCCGGAGATCATGGAGTCGTCCGACATCGTCATCGCCACCACGGGGGTCCCCGGGCTGATCAAGAAGGAGATGATCCGCAAGGGGCAGGTGATCCTGGCGCTGTCCAATCCCAGGCCCGAGATCTTCCCCGAAGAGGCGCGGGCCGCAGGGGCCTCGTTCGCCGCCGACGGCCGGGGCGCCAACAACGCCCTCGCGTTCCCCGGCGTTTTCCGGGGGGCGCTGAACGCAAGGGCGCGCAAGATCAACAACCGGATGAAGATCGCCGCGGCCAAGGCCATCAGCTCGTTTGCCGATACGGGCGAGCTGGTCCCCTCCATTCTCAACCTGGAAATGCACGCGAAGGTGGCCGAGGCGGTGGAGCGGGCGGCGTTCGAGTCGGGCGTCGCGCGTACCCGGTCCGAGGAGATCGAGGAAACTTAGTGCTGCGTTTCACAATTACGCCTGCATTCGAGCGCCGCTGCATCCGCCCCGGCTGCGTTGCGCTCCTTGCGCCGTACTGAACAGTACGCCTCAGTCGCGCGCCTTGCCGGGCCGGCGCATCGACGCTCTCGGTGCGGTATCGAAATCCTATACGTCGCCGTAATTATGAAGCGCAGCACTTAGCTTCCCTTCCAGCCACCTTGGAGGATGGATGGACGGTTCCTGGATTCGAGGCGGGTCGCTCGTCCTGTTCGGCTACTTCCTGGGATCCGTTCCCTTCGGGGTCCTGGTGGCGCAGCTTTTCGACCGGAACGTGGACCTCCGGGAAACCGGCTCCGGGAACATCGGCGCGACCAACGTGGCGCGCACCGCGGGGAAGGCGGCCGGGATCCTCACGCTTGCGCTGGACGCGGGGAAGGGAGCCTTCCCGATGGTGCTGACGTATATGCTCATCGGCGAGGATTACTTCTGGCTCTCGCTCGTCGGCGGGGCCGCATTCCTGGGGCACGTCTTCTCGATCTACCTCCACTTCAAGGGAGGGAAGGGAGTGGCGACGGCGCTGGGCGTCATCCTGTCCCTGTCCTCCGTCACCACGTTCATCCTCGTCGTCCTGTTCGCTCTGGTCGTCTACTTCACGCGTTACGTCTCCCTGGGGTCCCTCTGCGCGGCGGTGGCGCTGCCGATCCTGATGGCGCTGCTGGGGCCTCCCTCCCGCTCCTGCGTCACCCTTTCCCTTCTGATCGCTTTTCTGGTGATCTACAACCACCGGGAGAACATCCACCGCCTGCTGGCCGGTCAGGAGAACAAGCTCGGCGAGCCGAAACCGCCCGCCTCGTAACCTGCCCCCTTGGAAGGCGGTGCGCCTTCCGCCTGTTTAAAGCTTCCGCAGGAGGCGGTCCCTCTTTCGTTCCCGCTTTTTCGGCCGGTGCCCCTCGCCCTTCTTTCGGTCCGCGCCTTCGGAGGGGGGCTCGTCCTCGGGGTCTCCCTTGATCTCCGCCACCCAATTGTCGAAGAGGCGTGCAGCGAATTCCTCGCAGGAGATGACGACGATGTTCCGGGAAGGAAGGGTCCCCGCAAGCCCGCGGTCGGAAGTGATTGCGATCGTTCCCGCGGGGGCGCCCCGGGCAAGGTCGCGGATGACTTCGTCCGCGGTCTCGTCGCGGGAGGAGTAGACGGCGGTTCCTCCCTTGAACGCCTGGCGGGTCCGTTTCGGGCTCCCGGATCCGCGCCCGTCGAAGACGACCGTCAGGCGGAGCCCTTTCTTCCTTGCGTACGCCGAGAGGAGCGAGCAGAGCGCGCCCCGCTCTTCGGCGCTTCCGGGTTCCCCCTCCAAGGGAAGTGCCCCGGAGCGTACGAGATTGTACCCGTCCACGATCAGGTGCCCCATCGAGAAGTAACCCCGCCGGGAATATTAAAAAGTTTAAGAACGTCCCCGAGGTAAGTTATTTGCCGAAATCGACCTTCGGGACTTCCTTCGCCTTGCCTTCCGCCTCGAAGAACGGCTTCGTCCGGAACCCGGCCACCCCGGCGACCACGCTGTTCGGGAAGACCCGGATGTCGGTATTGAAATCCCCGACCGCCGTGTTGTACCGCATCCTCTCCACGGAGATCCGGTTCTCCGTGCCCGCGAGCTCGTCCATCAGGCGGATGAACGTCTGATCCGCCTTGAGCAGCGGGTAGTTTTCCACCACGACCAGAAGGCGGGAGAGGGCGGAGGAGACCTCCGCGTTGGCCTTCATCACGTCCTCCGGGGTCCTGGCCCCCGCCAGCTTCGCGCGGGCGGCCGCCACGTACTCGAAAACCTCCTTTTCGTGCGCGGCGTACCCCTTCACCGATTGTACGAGGTTGGGAATGAGGTCGCCCCGGCGCTGGAGCACGTTCTGGACCTGTCCCCACTTCTCGTTCACCGCCACGTCCTTCCGGACGATGCCGTTGTAGGCGCCGACCCCCTGGAACACCAGGAGGGCGGCCACGACCGCCACCACGATCCAGATCTTCTTGCTCATCGTTTCCCTCCGTTCGTATTCGTTCCGCGTCGCTTGATTTTCCGAAGTCTACCAGCCCCCGCCGGCGCCGCCCCCGCCCGAGAAGCCTCCGCCGAAACCGCCGAACCCACCTCCGCCGAAACCGCCGCCCCCGAATCCTCCGCCTCCGACGTACCATCCCCCTCCTCCGCCCCGGCGGTAGGCCCCGAACGGGCCCGCCAGGATCGAGCGGAGGATGAGAAACGGAACCGCCACAAGCAGGAGGAGGAGCAGGATCGGAAGCGGGATGCCGCTGTTCTTCCGCGCAACTCCCTTCGGCGTTTCCATTTTTCCGCCGGCGAGGACGCTGCCGACGGCGTTGACGCCCAGATAGATCCCCTCGCCGTAGCGCCCCTGCCGGAACAGGGGACGCAGGATCCGGTCGCGGATCTCCCCGACCTTGCCGTCGGGCAGAACGCTTTCCACGCCGTACCCGGTGGTGATCCACATCTTCCGGTCGTCGGCCGCCACCAGGATCAGGATGCCGTTGTCCTTTCCCTTCTTCCCGATCTTCCAGCGGTCGAAGACCTGCTGTGCGTACGGCTGCGCGTCGAGCGGGGCCGTGCTCTTCACGGTCAGCACCGCCACCTCGGAGGCCGTCTGCCGCTCGATCTCCCGGCACAGATTATCGGTCTTCGCGGCCCACTCGCCCATGATGCCGGCCGTATCGCTGACGTAACCGGCCGGCTTCGGGATCGCCGGTTCCTGGGCGGCGCAGATTGCTGGCGCGGCAAGAAACAGAAGGAGAGCGATCGATGCCGCGCGTGACTTGAGGGAGGACATCTACCTTGCGGCTTCCGCGCGGTAGCAGTCCGCCAGGGAGCAGAGCCGCTCCACCTCATCCTGGTACGCGAAGAAGAGCTCCTCGGCCCGCGTGAGCGGGATCTTCTCCCCGCGCCTGGCTGCGAGCGCTTCCCGGACGGAGGGCAGGGCAAGGCCGAAATGCTTCTCGATCGCGTCGAGGATTTCCGTCTTTCCGTGGGGCGCCTCCCGGTCCGAAAGAAGGAGCAGCCCCCGCGCCACGGACACGATCGGGCCCACCGTGTCCCGCAGGAGGCCGACCAGCTCCTTGTTCCCGAACGACCCCAGGTACATCCGTCGGATCGAGAGCAGTTTCCCCTTCAGCTCGAACTCCACCTGGTGCCGCAGGTTTTCCTTGGTGATGTCCAGTTCGGGCACGATGTCCTTCCCGGCGATCACGCGGCGCCGCTCCGACATCCCGAGGAACTCCAGCGGGAAGACGTCGGACGAATTCCTCAAGAACGCTTCGGTGAAAATCGGAGGGGCGGGGATCCCCCGGCGGGCGTACCGGTGCGCGATGCTCCGGTAGGCCGAAAGCGCCTCCCTGCGGAGCGCGCGGACGACGATCAGGACCGAGACGTCGCCGCCCCGGCCTTCCGGCTCGTCCGCCGCATGACTGCCGTAGACGGTGAGGGAAACGAGCTCCTCCCGGAAGATCTTCTCCACTTCCGCCCGGAACTCCTCCAGAAGGCCGGCGGCCACGGTCTCCTCCTTTGCCCAAAAAAGAGGCACCTACTGATTACCGATTGAGCAGACATTCTACCACCGGCTCGGGCCGGACGCCATCGCTTGCTCCGCGACGTTCCGGGGAATCATCCGGAAACGACGAGGGTTTTCCGCCGCAGGCGGGAGAAATGCGACGTGGCGGCCGATTTGGTACGGCCGTTGCTCCTATCCATCGACCGAGGAGGTGACCCATGAAGAAGATCGAGGCCATCATCAAGCCGTTCAAGCTCGACGAGGTCAAGGAGTCCCTGAACGACATGGGGATCCACGGCATGACCGTATCCGAGGTCAAGGGCTTCGGACGCCAGAAGGGGCACACCGAACTCTACCGGGGCGCCGAATACGTGGTGGACTTCCTCCCCAAGATCAAACTGGAAATCATCGTTCCCGACGACCTGGTCCCCCAGGTGGTGGAGACGGTGGAGAAATCCGCCCGCACGGGCCGGATCGGGGACGGGAAGATCTTCGTGACCAGCGTGGAGGAAGTGGTGCGGATCCGCACGGGCGAGCGCGGGCACGACGCCATTTGAACCGGTTCGCAACACCCTGAACAACCCCAAGGAGGGAGACATGACCCCGAAGGAAGTGCTGGAGTTCATCAAGAGCAAGAAGATCGAGATGGTCGACCTGAAGTTCATGGACTTCATCGGCACCTGGCAGCACTTCGCCGTGCCGATCTACGAGCTGAAGGACGACAGCTTCGAGGAGGGGTTCGGTTTCGACGGCTCGAGCATCCGCGGCTGGCAGCCGATCCACGCGTCGGACATGCTGGTCATCCCCGAGGCGGGAACCGCCGTGATCGACCCCTTCATCACGCGGCCGACCCTGTCCCTCATCTGCAATATCGTCGACCCGATCACCAAGGAAAACTACACCCGCGACCCGCGGAACATCGCCCGGAAGGCCGAGGCGTATCTCAAGTCCACCGGCATCGCCGACCAGGCGTTCTTCGGGCCCGAGGCCGAGTTCTTCATCTTCGACGACATCCGGTACGCCACCGCGTCCAACTACGGCTACTTCTACATCGACTCCGAGGAGGGCATCTGGAACTCGGGCCGGGAAGAGGACCCGAACCTCGGCTACAAGCCGCGCCACAAGGAAGGGTATTTCCCCGTTCCCCCCACCGACTCCCTGCACGACCTGCGCGACGAGATGGTCCGCGTGATGGAGTCGGTAGGCCTGAAGATCGAGGCGCAGCACCATGAAGTCGCCACGGCGGGGCAGGCGGAGATCGACCTGCGGTTCGACACGCTGGTCAAGATCGCCGACGCGCTGCAGTGGTACAAGTACATCTGCAAGAACGTCGCCCGGAAGTTCGGGAAGACCGTCACCTTCATGCCGAAGCCGCTCTACGCGGACAACGGAAGCGGGATGCACACTCACCAGTCGCTGTGGAAGGGCGGCAAGCCGCTCTTCGCGGGCGAGGAGTACGGCGGGCTCTCCAAGATGGCGCTCTTCTACATCGGCGGGCTCCTCAAGCACGCCTCGGCGATCTGCGCCTTCTCCAATCCCACGATGAACTCCTACAAGCGGCTGGTCCCCGGCTTCGAGGCCCCGGTGAACCTGGCGTACTCGAGCCGGAACCGCTCCGCGGCGATCCGGATCCCGATGTACTCGCCGTCGCCGAAGGCGAAGCGGGCGGAGTTCCGGACCCCCGACCCGTCCTGCAACGGCTACATCGCATTCGCGGCGATGCTGATGGCGGGATTGGACGGCATCCAGAAAAAGATCCACCCGGGCGAGCCGCTCGACAAGGACATCTACGCCCTCTCCCCCGAGGAGCTGGCCAACGTCCCGACCACGCCGGGCTCGCTGGAGGAGTCGCTGAAGGCCCTGGAGAACGATCACGACTTCCTGCTCAAGGGCGACGTCTTCACGTCGGACGTCATCGAGAAGTGGATCGAGTACAAGATCGACGCCGAGGTCAACCCCGTCAAGATGCGGCCGACGCCGCACGAGTTCTTCCTCTACTTCGACTGCTGAGTTCCACCCCTCCCTCCTCAGCGGACGAAACGGCCGGGGCCCCTTTTGGGGCCCCCCACCGGGGACATTCCTGATCTTTGCGCCTGATATCGCGAGGAGTGTCCCCGCCCAGCATTCCCCCTTTCCTTCTCTGTCTGTTCTGAATATCCTATTCCGCATGTATTCCCGACCTGTTTCCCTGTTTGGCGTTGTCATGCTTCTGGTGTTCTCTTTCCCTGCGTTGTCCGGCGCGCAGGGGCAGGACAACGCCGCCGCGTCGCCGATGGTTTCCTTCGAGGAGGCGGTCCGGACAGCGCTTTCGAACGCGCGGGAAGTGCGGCTGGCGGCGCAGGACGTCCGCATCACGACGGAGGGCAGGACCGTCGCCGCCGCGAGGCGGCTTCCCCGGCTGGACGCGAGCGGCGATTACACCGCCCTGTCGGAACCTCCGTCGGCTTTCATCCTGGGGAGTGCGATACAGACCGCGGACAAGAATATCTGGCGCGCGAGGCTCACCGCCGAGCAGACGATCTACGACTTCGGAAGGATCCGGTCCCGCGTGGACCAGGCCGAAGCGCGGACCGACAACGCGGTGCGGCAGGAAGGGCTCGCAAGGGAGCGGCAGGCGCTCGACGTGATTTCGGCTTTTCTTTCCGCCAAGCGCGCCGATGAGCTCCGGCAGGTCGCCGAGGAGTCACTCGCCACGGCCAAGGACCACCGGCGGGTGGCGGGGGACCAGTACGAATTCGGGGTCGTGGCCAAGAACGACGTGCTCGCCGCCGACGTCCAGGTCGCCAACGCCGAATCCGCCCTCATCATCGCCGAGAACCAGGTGGAGCTTTCCCGCTCCCGGCTGGCACTGCGGATGGGCTATCCGGGCGACCGGTCCCTGACGCCCGCCCCCGGCCCTTTCCCGGTCCCGCCGGAAGGGGCGCCGCCGCTTTCCGAGAGCCTTCGCGCGGCCCTCGAGAAGCGCAACGAGCTGCATGCGCAAGGCGCCGTGATCCGGGAGGGGGAGGCCGCCGTCAGCGCCGCCCGGACGGAGTTCGCCCCCACCTTCTTCGGGCAGGGCGGCTATTCCTACGAGACGAACGAGCTGAATCCGCATAAAAGCGTCTTTTCGATCCTCCTCGGCGGGAAGGTGAACCTCTTCTCCGGCTTCGCCGACGAGGCGTCGCTCCGCCAGGCGCGGCTGACCGTCGACCGGCGAAAAGAGACGCTCGGCAAGCTGCAGGACGAGATCGCCCTGGAGGTCAAGGCATCCCACCTGTTCGTTACTGAAGCCGAAAAGAGAAAGGCGGTGGCCGAGGTGGCCGTCGCCCGCGCCGAGGAGAACCTGCGCATCCAGAACGACCGGTACAAGGAAGGGCTGGCGATCTCCACCGAGGTGCTGGACGCGCAGACGCTCCTGACGCGCGCGAAGGTCGACCGGCAGAACGCCGCCTACGACCTGCACGAGGCACGCTATCGGCTGCTGGCGGCCCGGGGCGAGCTGCTGGATTTCCTCGCTCCGCTGATCGTCGCCGGGCGGTAAGACCTTGCCCGTCCGAGGTCCGCGGCTCCTCCTTACGCTTCTTTTCCCCCTGTTCCTTTCCGCCTGCTCGGTCGTCGGCGACGGGACCCTTTCGATCAGGCTGACCTTTCCCGGGGACAACGCCGCGTTGGCGCCCGCCGCCGATTCCCCGGCCGGGACGGTGCTGCCCCGCTACTCGAAGTTACCCGGCAATCGCATCCTGATCCGGGTCCTCGCGCCGCACATCGCGGTGCCCATCGAGGCCTGGTTCGACCGGTCGGCGGGCAGGGGAGAGATCACGGGAATCCCGCCGGGAACGAAGATCGCCGTCGAGGTGGACGAGTTCGACAACACCGCGGCAACCCTCCTCGGGCGGGGCTGGACCCATGGGATCACGCTCTCCGCCGGCGAGCGCAAAGAGGTCCCGGTCGCCATGTACGACAAGGGGACGATCGTCCGCGTCTGCGGCGCCGCTCCCGCTTCCGGCGCCGGCACCTCGGGCGACACCGGCGACGGCGGCCCGGCGGATAGCGCCTTGCTGGACAACCCGCTCGCGGTCAAGGTCGGCC
>MGQW01000012.1 GCA_001798885.1 Deltaproteobacteria bacterium RBG_16_64_85 | reverse complement strand
GATCGGCCGGATCGAACCTCCACTTCGCGTCGGGATTTCGCCGGATGACTCCCATCCCGGTGCACGGGGCGTCCACCAGAATCTTGTCGAACCGCTCCGACGAGGCCGGCAGCGGGCCCGCGGAAAAATCGTGCACGGCGGTCGCTATCCCGTTTGCGCCCAGGCGCGCCACCGTTTCCCGGAGAATTTTTTCGCGGCCCGCGGAGACGTCCACAGCCAGGATGCGCGCCTTGCCCGAGGAGAGCGCCGCGAGGTGCGTCGTCTTGCCCCCGGGAGCGGCGCAGGCGTCGAGCAACTCCTCCCCTCTCCCGGGAACGAGAAGCGGGGCGATCAGCTGCGCCCCCTCGTCCATCACGAGGTATGCCCCCGAGCGGAAGCCGGGATCGGCGTGCACCCCCCCGGGCTTGCCGAGAAGAATTCCGTGGCTTGCATACCGGCAGGGAACGGGATTCATGCCGGCCTCGGAGAGCCGGGCCATCAGCGCATCGCGGGAGGTCCGGAACGCGTTGGCCCGCACGACGAAAGGCGGTTTTTCCAGGGAGGCCGCAAGGAAGGAAGCCGCCTCCTTCTCGCCCAGCGAACGGAGGAGAGCATGATAGAGGGAAAGCGGCGCGGCGAGCTCCACCGACTTCCGCAGCGGACCTTCCCCGCCGGGCAGAACCGGTGTCCTCTCCGCTCGGACCATCGACCGGAGCACGGCGTTGACCAGCCCGGCAGGCTTCTCCCCCCGGGTACGCTTCACCGCCGCGACGGTCTCGAAGATCGCCACCCGCTCGGGAATGCGCGTGTACAGCAGCTGGTAGGCGCCCAGCCGCAGGGCGTTGCGCACCAGAGCGTCGGTCTTTTCCATCGGACGGGAGAGATGGGGGGAAAGGGAAACATCGAGGGTGCCCCGGCGCCGGAGCGTTCCCATCACCAATTCGGTCAGAAGCGCCCGGTCGCGGGCGTCGGGGAAGCCTCCTTCGCGAAGCGCGCGGTCAAGGAGAATGTCGGCGTACGCCCGCCCCCGGTCCACGCGGGAGAGGATCGCAAGCGCCGCCTCCCTTACGGGGATAACCGCTCTCCTTTCTTCACGCGGTGCCCCCGGGCATAGTCCCGGGAGGACATCGCCCTGCCGCCCTCCGGCTGTACCATCCCGAGCGCAATCGCCCCTTCGCCGCAGGCGACCACGACCCCTTCGTGGCCGACATCGAGGATCTCGCCCGGTTCTCCCCGCGCCTCGCGAACCGACGCCGAAAGGATCTTGAGCACTTTCCCCGCGTGGGACGTGCAGGCGGAGGGCCACGGCGTCATCCCCCGGATCAGGTTCCGAACCTCGCCGGCGGGCCGCGACCAGTCGATCCGCCCGTGCTCTTTTTTCAGCATCGGTGCGTAGGAGGCCAGCGCGTCGTCCTGCGGCGTTTCCGCAAGCGTCCCCTCGTGGAGCTTCCGGAGGGCCTCGGAAAGCGCTTCCGCGCCCAGGAGGGAGAGCTTGTCGTAAAGCGTCCGTGCCGTGTCCTGGTCGGCGATCGGCATCTCCCGGACGAGGAGCATCGGCCCGGTATCCATCCCGACGTCCATCTTCATGATGGTCACGCCGGTCACCGTCTCTCCCCGGGCGATCGCCCAGTTGATCGGTGCGGCCCCCCGGTATCTCGGAAGAAGGGAGGCGTGCACATTGATGCACCCGTGCGCAGGGATATCCAGGATCGATTCGGGGAGAATGTGGCCGTACGCCGCCACGACGATCAGGTCGGGCTCCTCCGCTGCGATCCTCGCCACGGAGTCCGGATGCTTCGCTTTTTCGGGCTGGAACACCGGCAGCCCCAGTCGTTGGGCCTCCACCTTCACGGGGGACGGCGAAAGGGTCTGACCCCGCCCGGAGGGGCGGTCGGGGTTGGTCACCACGAGCGTGATGTTTTCGGATTTCGCAAGCGCGAAAAGGGATGGGACGGCGAACGCCGGCGTCCCCATGAAGACCACCCGGAAGGGGGTCACGTATTTATCGGCGGCTTTGCCACTACCTCGCGGGAGCGGCCGCGGCGGGAATCCGGTCGATGAACAGGACCCCGTCGAGATGATCGATCTCGTGCTGCAGGGCACGGGCCAGGAAACCGCGCGCAGCGATCTGAACCGGGCGGCCCTGCTCGTCCAGCGCCTTCACGAGGACGAACTCGGCCCGGGGAACGACGCCCTCGATCCCCGGGAGGCTCAGGCACCCCTCCGTCCCCTCCTCCAGCCCCCTGCTCTCCACGATCTCGGGATTGACGAGCGCCAGGGGGGCGACCTCCTTTTCCACGTGGGAAATGTCCACGATGATCACGCGCTTCCCGACTCCGAGCTGCGGCGCGGCCAGCCCGACTCCGGAGGCGGCGCGCATCGTCTCGAACATGTCGCGGATCAGCTCCCGGACCTTTTCGTCCACCCGGGAAACGGGAGCTGCCTTCTTCAGGAGGAAGGGGTCAGGGTAGATAAGTATGTTCCGCTGCATCTGGATCTGCCTTCTTCGCCGGATAGAAACGGACGATGTTTTTTCCGCTTTCCTTTCCCCAGTATAGCGCCCGGTCGGCGTTGCCTACAAGGTAGTCCACCGACAGGTCCACCCCCGGGTAGACCGAGGAGACCCCGAACGTCGCGGTCAGCCGGATGGGCCCGGGCTCCACCTCGAAGACGCTTTCCCGCACGATCCCGTGGGCCCTGCCCGCCGCCTGGATCGCCTGCGATGGATCCGCATCCACCAGGAGCCACGCGAACTCGTCGCCGCCGAGCCGGGCCACCGAATCGTACGTCCGTTTCGCCCGGTTCAGCACCGTTCCGAACTGCCGAATCACGTTATCCCCCACGGGGCGGCCATAGGCGTCGTTGATCTTCTTGAAATCATCGATATCTACAATGATGCAGGAAAGGGGCCGCCCGATGCGGCGGGCCATCTCGATATGGCGGGCGACGTCTGCGGAGAAATGCCGGCGGTTGGGCAATCCCGTAAGGTCGTCCAGCATGGCCTGCTCGCGCAGCGTTCGGTTCGAATTGAGCAGGGACTGGTAGAGAGCACCGTAATGCAGGAGGGGCGCCGCCTTCTCCATCAACAGCTCCGGGGAGATGTCGGCGGAAATCACGATGTCCGCCCCCGCCTCCCGGAACCTTGCCGCGCGCAAGAGAGCGTTCCTTCCACCGACCAGGATGACGGGGACGCCCGTCGACCCTTCCCGCTCCCTGAAGCGGCGAAGGAGAGCAACCTCGTCGGTGACGGCACCGTGCTCGCCGAGAAAAACGCCGGCCAGGCCCGGACAGGACAACTGGGCGTCCACGAGCCGCGACCAGGAGGGGGCTTCCTCCACGCGGTACCCTTCCGCGGCAAGGAACGGGACGATGCGCCGCAGCACGGGCCACAAGGGCCGCGCGACCAGGACGGTGGTCATCGGCTAGCTTTTCTCCCCTTCTTCTCCCAGGACATGGGCGTTCTTCAGGGCCACCGCGGCCGCGTTCCCGAAGGCGTCCAGCAGCTCCAGGTCCTCCTCCGCAAAGGCCTCCGGTTCGTAGTGATCCAGGTTCAGCACCCCCACGACCTCGTTCCCCCACTTGATCGGGACCGCCATTTCGGACCGCACCTTCGGGTTCGCCTCCACGTACCGGGGATCCGTGCGGACGTCGGGGACCAGGACGGGCCTCCCTTCCCTGGCCACCCATCCGGTGATCCCATGGCCGACCGGAAGGAGCATCGTCTCCTTGACGCCCTCGCCGAGCCCCCGCTCCGCCTCGATGCGCAGGGTCCCGGATTTCTTGTCGATGAGGATCACCGAGCCGCTGGACGCGCCCATCAGTTCCGTCGCGCGGTCGACGATGAGCTGGAAGAGGACAGAAGGATGGTGCTCCTCGCTGAGCGCCCGGCTGATCTCCAGGATCGCCGCGATCTTTTTCGCCTTTCGGTCGAGGCGGGACACCAGGTGGGCGTTCTCGAGCGCCACCGCGGCGAAGTTGGCCATCACCGACAACAGCTTCAGGTCGGCTTCCGAGAGCTGTCTCCCGTCCAGCGGAGTGGCGGCCGCCAGGATTCCCACGACTCCGGAGGATCCCTTGACCGGAGCGGCGAGGAATCCCCGTACGTCGAGGCGGCGCATCAGCCGAAGGAGCTTCCGCTCCGGACCCAGCCTCGCCTCGGAGACGATCATCCCCTCCCCGCTCTCGAGAATCTGCGAAAAAACGTTGTCATGGACTTCCTGGCGGTACTTCTCGAACTGTCTTCCGCGCGGGATTCCGGCGATCGAACGCGGGACCAGGTACTCCTGGCCGGGCGTCTTGAGCAGGAGGATGGACCGCTCGACGCGCAGGATGGAGGCCGAAGCGGAGACGATGAGGTCGAGACTGCGCTGCACGTCCCCCGCAGGAGCGCTCATCGCCTTCGAGACTTCGTAGAGCCCCGAGGTCAGCGCCCCGGCCAGCGAGACTTCCCTCGGAGGGACGGTCGTCTGCTTCTTCCCCCGCAGCGCCTCGTAGAGGACCGAGAGAACCGTCATTTCCTTCCCAGAAGCTTGCGCACGGTCTGCTTGAGCTCGGTGACGTCCGCCGACTTCACGATGTAGGCGTCCGAGGCCCACGTGCTGAAGTCCTGCTTGAACTCGCCGAACGCCGTCAGCAGAAGGACGGGGACCGACGGGTTCTTCTCGCGGATCCGCCGCAAAACCTCGATCCCGTCCATGCCAGGCATCATCACATCCAGCGTCACGAGGTCGGGGCGGAACGACTCGAACTTCGCCAGCGCCTGGAACCCGTTCTCGGCCATTTCCACCCGGTACCCCTCTTCGGCCAGCTCGTCCCGGTAGAGCTCCCGGATGTTCTCCTCATCGTCCACCACCAGGATCTTCTTCATCGAAACTCCTCCCGCGTCAGCGGTTCCGGCGAAGCCGGCTCATCGGTTCCGCCCTCCTTATCTTGCGCTCCTCTTCCTTGCCCGCGGCTTCCCCCCACCGGGGATAGAGTGCGGAGCCGACCCCCACCCGGGAGAGAATGCGCGATACCACGAAATCGACCAGATCCTCGACGGAGGCGGGGCGGTGGTAGAACCCCGGGCAGGCCGGGAGGATCTCCGCCCCGGCGCGGGACAGGGCCAGCAT
>MGQW01000011.1 GCA_001798885.1 Deltaproteobacteria bacterium RBG_16_64_85 | reverse complement strand
AGCGTCGGCCGGCCTTCCGACTTCCCGTACCCCCGGTAATCGAAGAGGAAAATCCGGTAACCTTCCAGCGCCAGCCACAGCACGGAATTGACGTGCGTGCTGATGTTCTCGGCGTTCCCATGCAGAAACAGGAGGGTCCCGCGTGGAATCCCGGCGGGGCGGAGCAACCACCCGTGAAGCCGCGGGCCGTCCGGCGCGGCAAAAAAAATATCCTCGTGAGCGACCCGTTGGAGATGGGGGTTGGCAAAGTGCTCCTTTTCAGGATAGAAGAGGAACGAATTGCATCCCGCAAAGGATGTCAGGGAGAGAAGGAGAACGCCGAGGAAAGCCGACACGCGGGAAACGCCGTGGCGGCAATCCAGGTTGCCGCTACTCCCAGGAGAGGACGGCGCGGCCCTGGACACCGGACAGGACGAGCTTGAGCCGAGGGGCGCCGGGCTTGGGGGACGGCCCCTCCAGCGCCTCCATCGGAAACGCCACCTCGTAGGCGCGGTACCACGTCCCCGAGTAGGGGAAGAACCGCGAGATCTCCTCCGTGCGCAGCCCGGACTTCCGGAGGTAGACCGGCTCGAAATCCTTTTCGTCCGCGCGGACCAGGCGCAGGCTCCAGAGCGTCTCCTTTTTTTCGAGATCGTTCCCCCTCTCGTCGGGCGTGAAGAGGGCGACGAAGAACCGCACGTACGTCCCGGATTCCCCCTTCCACAGGGAGATCACCTTCTCTTTCCGCTCCGCGTCGAGGTAGTAGATGTTGGCGTACTCCTCGGAGAACGCCCGGATCCACTCGTGGGAAAGCCACGTGGCGGAGAAGATGAACCGCGTGTCGAGCCCGTCGTGAACTTCCTTCGTCCGCGTGTAGGTCTCCGTCGTCCGGCCGTACGTGGGAGACCCCAGCACCTTCTCGTACAGGGTGCTCACGCGGGTACCGCAGGCCGGGAAAAGGAAGATCGCCGCGAGGAAGGAGAGAGCGAGCGCATTCCTTGTCGCACAATGGCGAAGGTCACGCATTTTCCACGTCCTCCTTCAGGAACATCGCCTCGAGTCGATATCCCCTCCCGGCGATGGTTTCCGCGCCCCCCTCGTTCCGGTCGACGATGCAGAGCACCCGGGAGACCGCCAGCCCGAATTCTTCCGCCCGCTCGATCGCGCGAAGGGTGGAGCCCCCGGTGGTCACCACGTCCTCCACGATCGCCACCTTCATCCCCGGCCTCAGGTTCTTCGTCCCCTCCACCCATTGGGCGGTGCCGTGCTTCTTGGGCTCCTTCCGGATGATGAAGGCGGGGATCGGCCGGCCGCGGAGGGCGCTGGTCAGGGACACGGCCGTCACGATGGGATCGGCCCCCAGGGTGATCCCGCCGACCGCCTCCGGCCAACTCCCTTTCTCCAGCATTTCGCAGAAAAGACGTCCGCAGAGGAACGCCCCCTCGGCGGTCAGCGTGGCCTGCTTGCAGTCGATGTAGAAATCGGACTCGCGCCCCGAGGTGAGGATCACCTTGCGCTTCTCGTAGCTCTTCTCTTTGAGGAGCGCAAGGAACCGCTCCCGGTCGCTGATTGCGGCGGCCTGCTGGTGGGACATGGCGTCTCGGCCTCCCCCGATGAGGATGGGTGGATCTTAAATCCGTACGGAGCCCCGGAACAGCGGAAGCTGCTCCTCGCTCTCCTGGACCTCGAGCGGCACCGGATAATTGCCGGAGAAACAGGAATCGCAGGTTCCCTTTTCCATCTTGGGAACGCAGGTGTGCAGCGCGTCGATCGTCAGGTAGCCCACGGAGTCGGAGGTGAGGTAGGCCTTGATCTCCTCGAGGCTGTGCGTGGCCGCGATGAGGTCGCGCCGGAGCGGCGTGTCGATCCCGTAAAAGCACGGAAAGACGGTGGGCGGCGAACTGATGCGGACGTGGACCTCCTTCGCCCCCGCCATGCGGATCATCTTGATGATCTTGCGCCCCGTCGTCCCGCGCACGATCGAGTCGTCCACCACGACGACGCGCTTCCCCTCCACGATCCCGCGGACCGTGTTCAGCTTGATCTTGACGCCGAAGTGCCGGATCGACTGCTGCGGCTCGATGAAGGTCCGGCCGACGTAGTGGTTGCGGATGAGCCCCATCTCGAAGGGGATCCCCGACTCCTCGGAGTAGCCGATCGCCGCCGGCACGCCGGAATCCGGAACCGGGATGACGATGTCGGCGTCCACCGGGTGCATGCGCGCGAGTTCGTGTCCCAGGCGCTTGCGGACCTCGTAGACGCTGGTCCCGCCCATGATCGAGTCGGGCCGGGCGAAATAGATGTACTCGAAGACGCAGAAATGCGCCGGCGCGGGGAAAAAGGGATGGGAGGAGTGCATCCCGCGCTCGTCGATCACGATCATCTCCCCCGGCTCGACGTCCCGGACCAGCTCTCCCTCGATGAGGTTCAGGGCGCACGATTCCGAGCAGACGACATGCCCCCCCTTGATCCTCCCCAGCACCATGGGCCGTATGCCGTGGGGGTCGCGCACGGCGATGAGCTTGTCCCGCGTCAGGAACAGGAGCGAGTAGGCGCCCCGTACCTGGGCCAGCGCGTCGACGATCCGGTCCTCGATCCGCCCCCGTCGGGAGCGGGCAATCAGGTGAACGATGACCTCCGTGTCCATCGTGGACTGGAAGATCGATCCGCTCACCTCGAGCTCCTGTTTCAGCACGTGGGCGTTGACCAGGTTCCCGTTGTGCGCGACCGCGATCGAGCCGCTCTCGAAATCGACGACGAACGGCTGGGCGTTCTTGAGCTCCGAGCTCCCGGTCGTCGAGTAGCGGACGTGCCCGATGGCGATGAAACCGGGAAGCCGCGCCAGGACCTCCTCGGAGAAGATGTCCGCGACCAGCCCCATCTCCTTGTGGAAGGTGATCACGTCGCCGTCCGCGCAGGCGATCCCCGCGCTCTCCTGCCCCCGGTGCTGCAAGGCGTAGAGCCCCAGGTAGGTCAGATTGGCCGCTTCCGGGTGGCCCATGACGCCGAAGATTCCGCACATGCGCGGCTTATCCCCCGTACCCGAGCGCGCCGGCCAAGCCGCCGGCCCAGACGCTTTTCATCTCCAGCGCCTCCACCCGGGCGATTCCCTCGATCTCGATCGCCGATCCCACCACGCCCAGTTCTTCCATTGTAATACGGAACTCCGCGGCGGTCGCGGGGAGCGCGGCTTTCTTTTCCGGAGGGCAGGACAAAAACGCCCTTCCCTGGTTCTCAGGGTGACGAAGACGCGTCTTCACGCCGTACTCCCTTTGCGGCCAAATACCCGGTCGAATATCGCGTCGACGCTCTTCAGGTAATACCGGATGTCGAACAGTTCGTCAAACTCCTCCCTGCGGAGAAGCGCCCGGACTTCGCGATCCTTCCAGAGGAGGGAGGCAAGCTCCTTCTGCCCCCGCCACGCCTCCATCGCGGACTTCTGGACCACCTCGTAGGCCCGTTCCCGCGAGAGTCCCTTTGCGGCAAGGGCCAGGAGGACCCGCTGGGAATAGATGAGCCCCCGGGTGCTCTCCAGGTTCCTCTTCATGCGGTCCGGGTAGACGAGCAGCTTTTCCATCATCCCGCGGAAACGGTTGAGGGCGAAGTCGAGGACGATGGTGGCATCCGGGGCGATCACGCGCTCCGCGGAGGAGTGGCTGATGTCCCGCTCGTGCCAGAGGGCGATGTTCTCCATCGCGGTGACGGAGTACCCTCGCAAAAGGCGCGAGAGTCCCGAGAGGTTCTCCGACAGCACGGGGTTCCGCTTGTGGGGCATCGCGGAGGACCCTTTCTGCCCCTCGGAGAAGAATTCCTCGACCTCCAGGACCTCCGTCCGTTGGAGGTGTCGGATCTCGGTGGCGAACTTGTCCAGGGAGGACCCGACGATCGCAAGGGTGGCGAACACCTCCGCGTGCCGGTCCCGCTGGACGACCTGGGTCGACGCAGGGGCGGGCGCGAGGCCCAGCTTCCGGCAGACGTACTCTTCCACGAACGGATCGATGTTCGCGAACGTCCCGACGGCCCCCGAGAGCTTCCCCACGGAGATCACGTCCCGCGCGCGCTTGAGCCGGGCGACGTTCCGGCGCATCTCGTCGGCCCACAAAGCCATCTTCAGCCCGAAGGTTACCGGCTCCGCGTGGATGCCGTGGGTGCGTCCGATCATCACCGTGTCCTTGTGCTCGAAAGCCCGCTTCCGAAGCACCTCGTACACCTTCTCCGCCTCGCGGACAAGGCGCGTGAGGGCCTGCCGCATCTGCACGCCGAGGGAGGTGTCCAGGACGTCGGAGCTGGTCATGCCGACGTGGAGGAACCGGGAGTCGTCCCCGATGTGCTCGGCCACCGACGTCAGAAAGGCGATCACGTCGTGCTTGACCCTCTTCTCGATCTCGTGGATCCGGGAGACGTCGAACCGGGCGCGTTTGCGCACCCGCGCAAGGGCGGCGGCGGGGATCCACCCCTTCTTCACCATCGCCTCCATCGCGAGGAGCTCGATGTCCAGCCAGATCCGGAACCGGTTCTCCGGTTCCCAGATTTTCGCCATCTCGGGCCTGGTGTACCGTTCGATCATGATGCCCTCCTCCCGGTGTTACACCCCGGTGTGCCCGAACCCGCCTTCCCCGCGCCGGGTCGCGTCGAGGTCGTCGACGACCCGGAGGGACGCCCGCAGGGACGTCGCGAAGACCAGCTGCGCAATCCGGTCGCCCCGCCGCACGGAAAACGGCTCGTTTCCGAGGTTGATGAGGATCACGAGGATCTCACCGCGGTAGTCGGAGTCGATGGTGCCGGGCGAGTTCAGGCAGGTCACTCCATGCCGCGCCGCAAGACCGCTGCGGGGCCGGACCTGCGCCTCCACGCCGGCGGGGAGCGCCACGGAGATCCCCGTCGGGATCATCGCCCGCCCCATCGGCGGAAGCACGATCTCCTCGTCGATATCGGCGCGCAGGTCCATCCCGGCCGCGCCTTCGGTCTGGTAGGCGGGCAGCAGATCCCCGGCCCCATCGCGGAGGAGCCGGACGGGAATCACTCTGTCGCCCGTCATTCTAGAATGCCAGCCGGGGGCCCGCCGGCAGGTCGCCGACGGCGGCAAGGGAGAACCGCTCCCGGTCGAGCATCGTTGCGGCGAGCTTGCGCACCTGCTCCGGGGTTACTTCTTCCACCCGGCGCAGCGCTTCCTCGGGCGGCTCGAGGCGCCCCAGAAACATTTCGTTCATCGCCAGGCGGGACATGCGGTACTCGGCGCTCTCCAGGTTGAGGAGCATGTTTCCCTTGATCAGTTCCTTCGCCAGGGCGACCTCCCTGTCCTCGAAGCGCCCCTCCCGCATCCCATCGACCACCTCCCCCGTCACCGTCAGCACTTCGCGCGCCTTGTCCCGCGACGTCCCGGCGCAGATCTTCAGGATCCCCGAATCTTCGTAGGCGGAAATGGCGGAATAGATGGAATAGGCGAGGCCGCGCTTCTCGCGGATTTCCTGGAAGAGGCGGCTGCTCATGCTGCCGCCCAGGATCGTGTTCAGGACATAGGCCACGTACTTGAGCTCGCTTCTCCGGGAGATCGCCGGGGCCCCGAGAGCCAGGTGGAGCTGCTCGAGCGGCCGCTTCTTGAGGAACACGCCGCGCTCCGGAGGGGGCGGCGCATCGGGCAGGAGGCGCTCCCCCAGCGCCAGCGGGCCCAGCGCCCTCGCGAAGGCATCCACGACCTGGTCGTGCGGCAGGTTCCCCACCACGGTCACGACCGTGCCGCAGCGCCGAAACCGGTCGCCGAAATACCGCATCACCCGCTCCCGGTCGAAGGCGGATACGCTCTCCGGCGTCCCCTGGATGGGAAAGCCCAGCGGGTGCCCTCCCCAGTACGATTCGTGGAAGAAGTCGTGGAGGTAGTCCTCGGGGCTGTCCTCCACCATGAGGATCTCCTGCAGGACGACCCCTTTTTCGCGCTCCAGCTCCTCCCCGTCGAAGCGGGAGTTGAGAAAGATGTCGCAGAGGAGGTCGGCGACCAGGAGGAAATCCTTCGAGAGCGCCTTGGCGAAGAAGAAGGTGTACTCCCGATCGGTAACCGCGTTCATCGACCCGCCCACCGACTCGACCTCGCGGGAGATGTCGATGGCTTTCCGGCGGGCGGTCCCCTTGAACAGCATGTGCTCGATGAAGTGGCTGATGCCGTTGTCGGGGAGGGACTCCGCGCGGGATCCCACGGAAACCCAGATCCCCACCGTCGCGGAGAAAAGGTAGGGGACCTGCTCGCTGATGATCGTGACGCCGCTCTCGAGGACTGTTTTGCCGACCGTCATCGGTTGGGTCGTCAGCGCCTGCCTCTCCGGCTCCCGCCCCCGTGCTCGCGGTCCTTGTCGCGCGGCGGGCGGTCGCCGCGGGGTTCCCGCTCGCTGCGGCCTTCCGGATCGTCCGGCCCGACGAACGCCGTGGCGGGGAATTCCCCCTCCTTCTCGAACTCCTTGTGAGAGAGGCGGATCCTCCCGTCGCGGTCGACCTCGAGGACGCTTACGGTGACCTTGTCCCCCTCCTTGAAGCAGTTGGAGACGGAGCGGACGCGCTTCGTGGAGATCTGGGAGACGTGCAGGAGCCCGTCGGTACCGGGGAACAGCTCCACGAAGGCACCGAAGTCCATGATCTTGCGCACCTTCCCCTCGTAGACCTTCCCCACCTGGGCCTCCTGGACGATCCCCTCG
Source organism: Deltaproteobacteria bacterium RBG_16_64_85 (assembly GCA_001798885.1). Taxonomy (NCBI): domain Bacteria; class Deltaproteobacteria; species Deltaproteobacteria bacterium RBG_16_64_85. The sequence continues at coordinate 103,149 of MGQW01000011.1, read as the reverse complement.
ATGATGGAGATGGCCGCCCTGGCGGAAGCGGCGTCGACCGCCGCGATCTTGACCGTCCCGTCGTCATCGACGTCGATCTTGACGCCGGTTTGCTCCTGGATGCTGCGGATGACCTTTCCTCCCGGGCCGATGATTTCCCGGATCTTGTCGGTCCTCACGTTCATGACGTAAATGCGCGGCGCAAATGGCGACAGCTCGGCGCGGGGCTTGTCGAGCGCGACGTTCATCTTGTCGAGGATGTGGAGGCGCCCTTCCCGGGCCTGCCGAAGGGCGGCCAGCAGGATGTCCCGGCTAACCCCCCCGATCTTGATGTCCATCTGGATGGCGGTGACCCCTTTCGCGGTCCCGGCCACCTTGAAGTCCATGTCGCCCAAGTGGTCCTCGTCGCCCAGGATGTCGGAGAGGACGGCGACCTTGTCCCCTTCCTTGATGAGTCCCATGGCGATGCCGGAGACCGCGCCGGCCGTGGGGATCCCCGCATCCATCATCGCGAGGGAGGCGCCGCAGACCGTGGCCATCGAGGAGGAGCCGTTCGACTCGAGGACTTCGGAGACGATACGGATGGTGTACGGGAACTCCTGCTCCCCGGGGACCACCTTGGAGACGGCCCTTTCGGCCAGCGCGCCGTGGCCGACTTCCCGGCGCCCGGGCTGGCGGAGCATCTTCACCTCCCCCACGCTGAAGGGGGGGAAGTTATAGTGCAGCATGAACGACTTGTAGGACTCGCCCAGCAGGGAGTCGATCCGCTGCTCGTCCTGCGTGGTGCCGAGCGTGGCGGTGACGAGCACTTGGGTCTCCCCCCGCGTGAAGATCGCGGAGCCGTGCGTGCGGGGGAGCACCCCCACCCGGCTCTCGATGGGCCGGATGTCCGTGAGCCGCCGGCCGTCGATCCTCTGGCCCGTAGCGAGGATCTTTCCGCGGACGATCCGCTTTTCCAGGTTCTTGAAGGTCTCCGCGATGAGGGTGGCCTTCTCGACGCGCTCCTCCTCGGAGAAGGCGTTCCGGACGGCCTCCGCGATCTCGTCGATCCGTTTCCGGCGGTCCTGCTTGGCCTGGATGCCGTACGCGGCCCGCAAGTCGTTCTCCGCGACCTCCGATATCTTGCGCAGGTCCTCCTCGGAGAGCTCTTTCTTCTCGAAGGTGCGCTTGGGCTTGCCGATCTCCTCCCGCATCCGTTCCTGCATCTCGAGGATCGGCTGGAGGGACTCGTGGGCGAACAGGATCGCGTCGAGCACCTCCTCCTCCGGGACCTCGCCGGCCTCTCCCTCCACCATCAGGATGGCGTCGCGGCTGCCGGCCACGAAGATGTTCACGTCGCTGCCGGCCAGCTCGGGGATCCGGGGATTGATGACGAGCTTCCCGTCGATCCGACCTACCCGAGCGCCGGCGATCGGCCCGCTGAACGGGAGGTCGGAGAGGGTGAGTGCGGCGGAAGCGCCGATCATCGCCAGGATGCTCGTGTCGTTTTCCTTGTCCGCGGAGAGGACGGTGGCGATCACCTGGGTCTCGTTGTAGAACCCTTTCGGGAACAGCGGCCGGATCGGCCGGTCGATGAGCCTCGACGTCAGCACCTCGAATTCCGAGAGCCTCCCCTCCCGCTTCAAGAAGCCGCCAGGGATCCTCCCGACCGCGAACGTTTTCTCGACGTAGTCGACGACGAGGGGGAGGAAATCGATCCCCTGCCGCGGAGTCGTCTCGTCGCCGCACGCCGTCACGAGGACCAAGGAGTCCCCGTACCGAACGACCACGGCGCCGCCCGCCTGCTTGGCCAACACGCCGGTCTCCATGCAAAGTTTTCTTCCCGATATTTCCTTTTCGTACACGTGTCCCAATTTGTTTGTATTCCCTTCTTGTGCCGCCACGGGGGCAGCGATGATGTGGATATCGTTCGTTTCCCGAATTACTTGCGCAGGCCGAGCGCTTCTACTACCGCCTTGTACCGCAGCGATTCCTTCAACTTCAGGTAGTCGAGGAGACGGCGCCTCTGACCGACCAGCTTCAACAGCCCCCTCCGGGTGTTGAAGTCCTTGTTGTGCGTTTTGAGGTGATCCGTGATCTCGTTGATCCTCTCCGTCAGGAGGGCGATCTGGACCTCGGGCGAGCCGGTGTCCGACTCGTGTACCCGGAACTTGCCGATCAAGTCCTTCTTCTTCTCCGTCTCCAAGCCCATTTCGCTTCGCCCTTCCCCTTTCAAAGGATCAGAAAATCATACAGATTTGCCGGATTTTTATTTTATAACATATCCCCGCAGGGAAGTAAATTCATATGCCCCGCACGATCCTCCACCGGCCCTCCCCGATCCGCTCGACGAGGGCGACGGGCCCCTCCTTCCCGTGAGTCAGCAGGACCACGCCTTGCGAGGGCCCCGGATCGCGCCCGGCAAGCCAGGGCGCGGGCGAGCCGCCGTGACGGACCGCTACGACGGCCTCCTTCGGGATCTCCCACTGCGGGAACCCGGCGAGGGCCTTCTCGATCGGGACCAGCCGGGACGCCGCCGCGCCGCGCTTCCCCTCCTCGACGAGGTCCGCGAGCGTTACCGAATCCTCGACGCGAAAGGTGCCGGACCGCAGCCGGCGCAGCGACGAAACGGCCATCGGGACGCCCAGCAGCCGGCCCAGCTCCCGCGGTAGCGCGCGGACGTAAAACCCCTTCGAGCACCGCAAGAAAACGGCGAACCCTTCCTCCGACCATGAAAGAAGACGCGCCTCGGCGACGGTCACCGTGCGCGGGGAAAGCTCCAGGGGTTTCCCCTGCCGGGCCATCACGTACGCCCGGGTCCCGGCCACCTTGACGGCCGAGAAGGCCGGAGGGACCTGCTCCCGGGTGCCGACAAGCCCGGAAACGGCGACGGCAACGGCATCCGAAGGCGCAAACGCGGCCGGCCGGCTTTCGATCACCTTGCCGGTGACGTCCCCCGTGTCGGTGGCGGCCCCGAACCGGAAACGGGCCTCGTATTCCTTTTCCTGCGCGGCGAGGTATCCGGCGATCTTCGTGGCCCTGCCGGCGCACACCAGCAGGACTCCGGTCGCCATCGGGTCGAGGGTGCCGGCGTGCCCGCACTTCTTCGTCCGGAGGACTCTCCCCACCTCCTCGACGGCGCGGAAGGAGGTGATCCCGCCGGGCTTGTCCAGGACGATGACGCCGTCCGTCACCGGAGCGCCGCCTCCAACGCCCCGTAGACCTTGCGCTTCACCTCATCGAGGGGGCCGCGCAGGCTGCATCCCGCGGCATTGCGGTGCCCCCCTCCCCCGAACGCCTGGGAGATCGCGGAAACGTCCACGCGCCCCTTGGACCGGAGGCTCACCCGGATCTCCCCGGCGTCCTCCTCCCGGAACGCCACCGCCACCTCGACCCCGATCACCGAGCGGGGATAGTTGATGAACCCCTCGAGGAAATCCTTCCTGGCGGAGAAGTCGGCGAGGTCCTTCTTCGTTGTCGTGACGGCCGCGACCTTCCCCCCGGCCGCGATCTCCAGGGAGCTGAGCACCCTCCCCAGCAGGCGCAGCCGGTCGGCGCTCTGGGTCTCGTAGACCTTTTCCGCCACCGCCCAGGGGTCGACCCCCCGCCGGATCATCTCCCCCGCGATTTGGAAGGCCTCCGGCGAGGTGTTGGCGTAGTGGAAGGAGCCGGTGTCCGTCAGGATGGCAACGTAGATGTTGACGGCGACGTCGCAATCGATCTCCACGTTCATGGCCGCCAGAATCCGGTAGATGAGGATCCCCGTCGCGGCCGCCTCCGGGTCGACAAGGCAATAATTGCCGCAGCCGCCGTTGGTCCGGTGATGGTCGATGTTCACCAGGACGGGGGGCTTGCAAAGCTCCGCCTGCACGCGCCCGGTCCTTTCGGAGGAGCCGCAATCCACCACGACGGCCACCTCGTAGCGGGAGCCGTTCTCCTCGTAGACCACGCTGTCGGCCCCCGGTAGGAACGCCAGGTTCCCGGGAACGGGATCGGCGTTCAGGACGGTCGCGGTCTTCCCCATCTTCCGCAGCGCAAGCGCCAGCGCCAGCTGGGAGCCGATGGCGTCCCCCTCGGGGTTTTCGTGGGAGGCGATCAGGAACCGATCCTTCTCCCGGAAGACGCGGCAGATCGCCTCGATGTTATTTTTCACCGTCGCCCTCCGACCGGATCTCCCTCAGGAGCCGGTCCATCCGGGCACCCTTTTCATAGGTATTGTCGAACAGGAACGCCACCTCGGGGGAGTACCGCAGCTGGAGGGTCCGTCCGAGCTCCTTCCGGATGAACCCCTTGGAGCGCCGCAGCGCGTCCCGGACGGCGATCTTCTCCTCGTCCCCGCCCAGGACGGAATAATGGACGCGCGCGGTCTTGAGATCGGGGGTGATCGTCACGTCCGTGATCGTCACCACCCCCATGCCGGGATCCTTCACCCTGTTCTGGAGGATGAGGGAAACCTCCTCCCGGATCCGTTCCGCCACGCGGGCGGGGCGGTCGCCTCGGCCTTTCATGTCTCCTCCTCATCGACCCGGAGGAACTCGATCCGGCGGTCGAGGAGCTCCACCTCCCCGTCCCGCCCCACCAAATCGCTGATCCGGTCCAGCATCGACCGCGCCAGTCGCGCGTCGGTCGACACCAGCGCGATGCCGATCCGGCCCCGCTGCCACAGGTCCTGGAAGCCGACCTCGGCGACGGACACCGGGTACCCGGAACGGATCTTCCCGGTCAGCCCGGAAAGCCTCCGGCGTTTGTCTTTGAGGGAAGCGGCGTCGGGAAAGAGAAGCTCTGCCAACAGCACCGCCACCAGCATGGCGCTACGCGAGCGTCCCGGCGACCTTCTCCATCACGTACGCCTCGATCTGGTCGCCTACCTGAATGTCGTTGAAGTTCTCGATACCGATCCCGCACTCGTACCCTTCCGACACCTCGCGGACATCCTCCTTGAACCGCTTCAGGGACGAGAGCTTTCCCTCGTACACGACTACGCTGTCGCGCAGCAGGCGGAGGTTCGAGTTCCGGGTGATCTTTCCCGACAGGACGTAGCAGCCGGCGATGGTCCCGATCTTGGAGATGTGGAACGTGTTGCGGACCTCGGCGCGCCCCTGGGAGGCTTCCCGGAACGTCGGCGCGAGCAGCCCTTCCATCGCCTTCCGGATGTCGTCGACGACGTCGTAGATCACGGAATAGAGCCGGACATCGACGCTCTCCCGCTCGGCCAGCTCCGCCGCCTTGGGCTCGGGCCGCACGCTGAAGCCGATGACGACGGCTGTGGAAGCCGAAGCCAGCATCACGTCGGTCTCCGAGATCCCGCCGACCCCGGCATGGATGACCTTCACCTTGACCTTCTCTCCGGAGAGCTTCCCCAGGGAGAACTGCAGCGCCTCCATCGACCCCTGGACGTCCGCCTTGATGACGATGTTCAGCTCCCTCAGGTCCCCGACCTCGATGTGCCGGTGGAGATCCTCCAGGCTGAACCGGGGCCGCGCGACCGTCTTCTCCCGGTCCTTTTCCTGTCGGTGCAGTGCGATCTGGCGCGCCGTCCGCTCGTCCTTGAGGACCGCGAACTTCTGGCCGGCGGCGGGGAGCCCGTCAAGCCCCTGGATCTCCGCGGGGGTCCCGGGTGGAGACTCCACGAGTCGCTTTCCCTTGTGGTTGGCCAGCGCCCGGACCCTTCCGTAGTGGATCCCCGTGACGATCGGGTCGCCGACCCGCAAAGTCCCTTCCCGGACAAGAACCGTCGCCACCGGACCCCGTCCCTTCTCCAGGCGGGATTCGATGACCGTCCCCCGCGCCATCTTCCTGGGGTTGGACTTCAGCTCCAGGAGGTCGGCCTGGAGCAGGACGAGCTCGAGCAGGGCTTCGATCCCCGTCTTTCTCTTCGCGGAGACGTTGGCGTACAGCGTCTGGCCGCCCCATTCCTCCGGGAGGAGCCCGTGCTCGGAGAGCTGCTGCCGGATGCGGTCGGGTTGCGCCCCGGACTTGTCGACCTTGTTGACCGCCACCACGATGGGCACGCCCGCCGCCTTGGCGTGGTCGATCGCCTCGATCGTCTGCGGCATCACGCCGTCGTCGGCGGCGACGACCAGCACCACGATATCAGTGACCGACGCGCCGCGGGCCCGCATGGAGGTGAAGGCTTCGTGGCCCGGCGTGTCCAGCAGGACGAGCTTCCGCTCGCCGTGCTCGACCTCGTATGCGCCGATGTGCTGGGTGATCCCTCCCGCCTCGTGGTCGGTGACGTTGCTCTGCCGGATGGCGTCCAGCAGGGTGGTCTTCCCGTGGTCCACGTGCCCCATGATGGTCACGACGGGCGGACGCAAAACGAGGTCCTCCTCCCGGTCCTCCTCCTGGTCGATGAGGCTCTCCACCTCGGGCGCGACGTTCTCCACCTCGTACCCGTACTCCTGGGCCAGGATCCGGGCGGTGTCGGCGTCGAGGAGTTGATTGACCGTGGTCGGCATCCCCATCTCGATCAGCTTCTTGATCACGTCGGCGGCCTTGATCCCCATCCGGTGCGCGAGATCCCCGACGGTGATGACCTCCTCGATCTTGAACACGCGCTTGCTGGCCTTCGGCGGAAGGGTGGAGGGAGCCTTCTTTTCCTTGACGGGCTTTCCCCTCTTCTTGAGCGCCCGGACCGGCTGGAATTGGCGCACCACTACCGGCTCGGCCTCGGCCGCCGGTTTCTCCGGCGCCTTCGGGGCTTCGGGCTCCTCGACGATTTCCTGGATGATGGTTCTCTTCAGGACTCCCTTCTGGACCTTTTTCTCGTGGGGCTTGGCTTTCTTCCACTTCTTTTCCTTCTCTTTCCGCTCCTCGGCGGCCTTCTCGGCGGGCGTCTTTTCCACCACCCGGACAACAGCTACCGCCGGTTGCCGGCTTTCCGCTTCCGCCCCGGGCGTTTCCGCGGCCGGGACCGCCTCCGGCGCCTTGGCGACGTCCGGAACCGACTCCACGGGGGCGGGCGCCGCGGCGACGGAAGGAGCCCCGGCGGCCGCTTCGCCTGCGGGAGGTGCCGGTGCGGAAGGCTCTTCGGGGGCGGGGGGCTTCTCGACCACCGGTGCGCCGCGCCGCAGGACCACCCTGCTCGAGCGGCGCTCGAGGGTCCCGTCGGCGCGCGTGACCACGAGGGTCTGCTTCGGGGGAGGCGGCGGCGCGGTCCTCCGGAAGTGATTCTTCACCCGCTCGATCACGTCTCCCTCGATGCTGCTCGATGCCGACTTGCCCTTTTGCCCGATCCGCTCAAGGAACGCGAGGATCTCCTTGCTCGTCTCCATCCTGAGTTCCTTGGCCAGCTCCCGAATGCGAACCTTCTCCATCCACCCTCCCTACTTTCGCTCTTCAGCGGCCCACCAGGCGGAAACCTTGTCCGCGAGCACCGATCCGTTGACCCCCATCTTCCACCGCGCCGCTCCCTTCGGGGTCCGGATCCGCCTCGCGAATCCTTCCACGCACTCCGCGGCCCGGCAAAGGTAGATCCCGCGGCCCGGCTTCCTCCCTCCCGGATCCGGCTCCCAGCCCGATTCGGGCCGTCCCGCGATCCGGAAAAACGATTCCTTCCTCCCTGTGCTTCCGCACTGAACGCACGTCCTCTCCGGGAGGCGGCGGTCACTGTTTGGCTTCACTGTCCCCTTCCCCCGGGGAGGGTTCTTCCGCGGGCGGAGTCTCACCGCCTTCCAGGCCCTGCGGCGCAACGGAGGGTTGCGGATGCGGCTCCACCGAAGGTTCGGGCTCCTGCGCAGCGGGCACGTCGCCCGGGGGAACCTCGGCCTTCGCCGACGGGTCCGCCTTCTTGGGGGCGAAGAGCCCCTCCGCGCGCTTCAGGGCGTCCTCGACCTGCCCTTCCGCTCGGACATCGATGTGCCACCCCACGAGCTTCGAAGCCAGCTTGACGTTCTGCCCCTTTTTCCCGATCGCCAGGAGGAGCTGCTCCTCGGGTACGACGACCTCCATGCTCTTCTCGGACTCGTTGACCAGCACCCGGATGATCTCCGCCGGCTGGAGGGCGTTGCACACGAACTTCGCGGGATCTTCGTCCCACGCGATGATGTCGATTCGCTCGCCGCGCAGCTCCTGGACGACGCTCTGCACCCGGGATCCCTTCATCCCCACGCATGCCCCCACCGGGTCCACGTCGCGGTCCTTCGAGCGGACGGCGATCTTCGTCCGGAAACCGGGCTCCCTCGCGACGCTCAGGATGGAGACGACCCCCTCGTAGACCTCGGGGACCTCCTGTTCGAACAGCTTGAGGATCATCCGCGGGTCGGAGCGCGCAAGCAGGATCTCCGGCCCCCGCGGGGTCTTGCTGACGTCCTTGATATAGGCCCGAATCCGGTCTCCCTGGCGATACCGCTCGCGGGGGATCTGCTCCGACATCGGCATGACGGCCTCCGTCTTGCCCAGGTCGACGACCAGGCAGTCGCGCTCGTAGCGCTGCACGATCCCGTTGATGATCTCCCCCTTCCGGCCGATGAACTCGTTATAGATCACTTCCCGCTCGGCGTCCTTCACCTTCTGCATGATGATCTGGCGGGCCGTCTGCGCGGCGATGCGGCCCAGGTCGCGGGTGCTCATCCGGAACCCGATGTTGTCGTTGTAGACCGCTTCGGGGTCGTACTCGCGGGCGGCTTCGAGCGAGATCTCGGCCTCGGGGTCCTTGACCTCCTCCACGACGGTGCGGAACTCCAGGATCTCGAATTCGCCGGTTTCGCTGTCGTAGGTAGCCTCGATCCGCTTGTTCATCCCGTACTTCTTCCTGGCGGCGATCTCCAGGGCCTCCTTGATCGCTTCGACGATCACGACCCGGTCGATCCCCTTCTCCTTGCCCAGCTGCGTGATGATCTGCCCGATGTCCAGAATCATTGCTATCTCTTTCCCTTTCCGAAGAGTTCTTCCTGGTCAACCTCCAGGTTCGCCTTGCGCACCGCGCGGTAGGGGAACCGGAAGATCTTGCCGTCCCGCTCGAGGTCGATGCCCTCCCCGTCGGCCCGGAACAGGGTTCCCCGGTAGTTCCGACTCCCTTCTACCGGCTCGGAGAGCGCCACCCGGATCCGCCTTCCCGCCACCGCCGCAAAATGCGCCGGCTTCGTAAGCCTCCGGTTGAGCCCCGGCGAAGAAACCTCCAGGACGTAAGGGCCCGGCATCGGGTCGCTGACATCGAGCACCGCGCTCATCTTCCGGCTGAACGACTCGCACTCTCCGAGGCGGATGCCTCCCTCGCGGTCCAGGAAGACGCGGATCACTGTCCGAGGGCCTTCCCTCGCAACAGCGAGGTCGAAGACCTCCACCATCTCTTCCCGCGCCACCTGGGCGACCAGGGTTTCGATCTTTTCGATGTCCGCTTTCATGGGTTTGTCACATCGAAAAAAAAAGTGGGCGACGGCCCACTTTCCAGAGTTTCCCCGCTACCTGGCCCCATTATACGAGGAATCGTAAATCGCCCACAAGACAATTCTTTTTCTTTACAGGTGCAGCTTCCCACGGTACTCCGAGATCCCGGCGAGCCGCTCTTCCCGCAGGAACGTCTCGACCCCTTCGAGGATCTCCACGCACGCCCTCGGGTTCCGGAAATTGGCCGTCCCGACCTGCACCGCGGAGGCCCCCACGAGAAGGAACTCCAGCGCGTCCGCCGCCGTCTGGATCCCGCCGATCCCGATCACCGGGATCTTCACGCGCCGGCACACTTCCCACACCATCCGCAGGGCGACCGGCTTGATCGCCGGCCCCGACAGCCCCCCGGTCACGTTGGACAGCTTCGGCCTGCGCGTCCGGTGGTCCACCGCCATCCCGACGATGGTGTTGATGAGCGACACGGCGTCCGCCCCTGCGCCTTCCGCAGCAGCCGCCACGGAGGCGATGTCCGCGACATTGGGGCTGAGCTTGACCCAGAGGGACTTCCCGGTCGCCTTCCGCACCCGGCCGGTGAGATGCGAGATCCCCTCCGGCGTCGCGCCGAACGCCATCCCGCCCTCCTTTACATTGGGACAGGAGGCGTTCACTTCGATCGCGGCGAGAGAGGACAGCTCCGAAAGCCGGACGGCGACCGATTCGTACTCCTCCACCGTCCGTCCGTAGATGTTCGCGGCGAACGTGGCCCCCGCGTCCGAAAGGCGCGGAGCGACCTCCTCGATGAACCGCTCGACCCCGATGTTCTGCAGGCCGATGGCGTTGAGCATCCCCGACGCCGTCTCGACGATCCGCCCCGGAGGGTTCCCCGGCGTGGGCGCAAGCGACAACCCCTTGACCACGACGGCCCCGAGGCGCGAGATGTCGTAGAAGGGGGAGAACTCGAGCCCGTACCCGAACGTCCCCGACGCGCTCATCACCGGGTTCTTCAGGCGCAGCCTTCCCAGGGATACCGAGAGGTCCGGTTTCACCAGACGACCTCCCGCGCATCGAAGACCGGCCCTTCCTTGCAGACCCGCCGATAGGCGATCTGCTCCCCCTCCCGCAGGGCAACGACGCACCCCCAGCAGACGCCGAACCCGCACGCCATGTGATTTTCGAGCGCCGCCTGCATCTCCGCGCCCCGCACCGAAGCCGCCAGGGCGATCTCCTTCAGCATCTCCCGGGGGCCGCAGGCGAGGATCGTCAGGCGGGTGGCATCGGCATCGGAAAGGGCCGCCATCCGCTCCCGGATGGTGTCGGTGACCTGCCCGAAATAACCGGCGGTCCCGTCCTCGGTGCAGAGGTGGACACGCCCCGGGGATGAGCCGCCGGGCGTCCACTCCTTCGGGGGAAGCTGTTCGCGGGTGCGGCTTCCCAGAAACATTTCATATTCCGCCCGCCGCCTTCCGAGCGCCGCGGCGGCGGGAAAGACGGTCGCGAACCCGACGCCGCCGCCAACGAGCCAGTACAGCTGCCCGTCCTTGGCGAGGTCGAACCCCCGGCCCAGCGGAAGGGTGAGGGACAGCGACTCTCCCGGGTGCATCCCCGACAGCAGCGCGGTGCCGCGCCCCACGACCTTGTAGACGAACTCGACCGTCCCCTTGCCCTTCGGCGCCGCGCCCGCTCGAAAGATCGCCAGGGGCCGCGGGAGCAGCGGGTCGTTCCCCGGCCAGCCGGAGACCATGGCGAACTGGCCCGGCTCGTACTCGACCGGCTCGGGGACGGCCGCTTCCAGGCGATAGAAGATCTCCCCGTGCCCCTCGTTCCGCACGATTTTTCCCGCCACGAATTGCATCCGGCTATGGGACATCCGACCTCCGAAGCTCCCGGGAGAGAAGAACCGCGTCTTCTCCGGTATCCGCGTAATATCCTCTTCGAATCCCCAGGAAGGAAAACCCCTCCCGCTCATACATCCGGATGGCGGGAGTGTTCCCGGCGCGCACTTCCAGGTGGATGCGGACGGCCCCTGCCCGGGCGGACCGAAGCATGCATGCCCCGAGGAGCGCGCCGCCCACGCCGCGCTCGCGCACATCCGGCCGGACCGCGATGTTCAACAGGTGGGACTCGTCCGCCACGGTCCAGCAGACCGAGTATCCCAGGACGCCCTCCCCTTCCGCGGGGGCCGCGACGAGGGCGTCCGAAAATTCCCGGACGATCTCTTCCTCGAAGAGCCTGCGGGGCCACGGCGTGGGAAACGAAACCTCCTCGATCGCCATCACCTCGTCGAGATCTCCCGGCTCCATCTCCCGGATCCTGACGCGCAGAAGCTTCCCCACGCTACCAGCGGATCAGCGTCGCGGCCCAGGTGAACCCCGATCCGAAGGCCGCGAGGCACACGAGGTCCCCCTCCCGGATCCTCCCCTGCTCGACGCACTCGTCGAGGGCGATGGGGATCGAGGCGGCGGTGGTGTTCCCGTACTTCTCGATGTTCGAGTAGACCATTCCCTCGGGGACCTCCAGGGCACCGGCCACGGCCTGGGTGATCCTCAGGTTCGCCTGGTGCGGGATGACGAGGGACAGGTCCGCGATCGACACCCCGTTCGCCGCGAGCGCCTCGCGGATCACCTCGGGGAACCTCCGCACCGCGTGGGTGAACACATACCGTCCGTTCATCCTCGGAAAGTGGCGCCCGGCGTCCAGCATCTCGTGGCTTAAGCGCGGGTGCTCGATGGAGGAAGGCCCCTCGCACATCAAGTCTTTTGCGTACTTCCCCTCCGCGTGAAGGTGGGAGGAGAGGATCCCCTTCCCCGCCTCGGCCGGCCCCACGACCGCAGCCCCGGCCCCGTCCCCGAAGATGACCGAGACATCCCGCGCCGGGGTGCTCAGATTCAGACCCGTGCTCTGGACTTCGGAGCCGATGACCAAGACGTGGTTGAAGAACCCGCCTTTGATGTAGGCCTCGGCCACCGAGATCCCGTAGAGGAAACCGGTGCACTGCGTCCGGACGTCGAGGGCGCCAATCGTGGGGAGCCCGAGCTTTTCCTGGACGAACACCCCTCCGCCCGGGAAGAAGTAATCCGGCGAGACGGTGGCAAAAACGATGAAATCGATATCGGAGAGGGAAAGACCGGCGCGGGCAACGGCGGCACGCGCGGCCTCGGTCCCCAGGTCGGCGGTCCCGGTCCCCGGGTCGACGAAACGCCGCTCCCGGATCCCGGTGCGCTGCACGATCCACTCCTCCGTGGTGTCCATGCATTTCATCAGGTCGGCGTTGGTCACCACCCGCGGGGGCAGCGCCCTGCCGGTTCCCAGGATTTTCGCTCCTCTCATGCCGCCTCCCATTTACGGATCAGATGACCAGGACGGCAGCCGCGATTACGGTCGTGTACTCGTCCCGCACGATCGCCGACTGGGTGATGTTGAAGGACCGGTAGATCTTCCCGCTGATCTTCCACACCTCTTTCTTCTCATCCCAGCTTTTTTCCTCGTCGAACTCGATGCCCAGCGTCGAGGCGAGCATCGCGGCGGCGAGGTCTTCGGAATAATCCCCGGCGACTTTCTCGGTCTGTCCGTAGGCGTGGTGCTCGCTCAGGTAGCCGTACACGTCGCGGTCGGAGGGAAGCGCGCATCCCACCGACGCGGCGATCAGCCTCCGAGGCTCGTCGCTCTGGCACCGGCTCATGACGACGAACACGATCTCCCCCGACGTGAGGAGCTTTAAGCCCTCCTCCTTCTTGATGATCCTGCACTTGGGCGGGAAGATGCTCGACACCTGCACCAGGTTGTATTTCTCGATCCCGGCGTCCCGCAGGGCGAGCTCGAACGAGGTCAGCTGCTCCCGGTGTCGCCCGACACCCTTGGTGAAGAAGATCTTCGAGGGCACGAACATCGGCGGATTCTCCTTTGCGGGGGCAGACCCTATTTTTCCTCTCGCTTCGCGAGGACCCAACCCATCATGCGGTAGCACAGCTTGGCGACGAGAAAATCCGGGGCGATCATCCCGGGGATCGGCGCCAGCTCCATGATGTCGAACCCGACGATGTTGCAGTTGGACAGCATGACGTCGCGGAGAATGTCGACGGCTTCGAACCAGCTCAAGCCTCCCGGCTCCGGCGTCCCCACGGAAGGCATGATCCCCGGGTCGAAGGCGTCCAGGTCGAAGGTGATGTACACGTTGCCGGAAAGGCTGCTGACGATTCCCTTGGTGACGTCGCCCAGGCTCTCCCTGAGCTCCGAGGCATAGAACGTCTTCACGCTCTCCGACTTCTTCAGGAAGCGGTCCTCCTCTTCCGACATGCTGCGGATCCCCACCTGGACGAGCTTCGCGCCGGAGTCCACGATCCGCCGCCCGACGCAGGCGTGGTTCCAGGGAGTCCCGAGGTAGGAGTCCCTGAGGTCCGCGTGCGCGTCGAACTGGAGCACCGTCAGCTCCCCATATTTCTTCCGGAGCGCGGCCACGGCGCCGCAGGTCCCGGAATGCTCCCCGCCCAGGAGAACGGGAAACTTGCCGGCCTTGATGACCGAGCGGAACCTGCGCTCCACCTGCTTCAGCATGGAGAGCGGTCCGGACGTCAACAGGGGGAATTCCGAGGAGGTGAAGATCCCCGCCCGGTACGGCTCGATCTTGTTCTCCTCGTCGAAGAGCTCCATGTGGCTGGAAGCCTCCAGGATCGCCCGGGGGCCGTTGCGGGCGCCCCCCATGTAGGTGGTCGTCAGGTCGATCGGGAACGGGATGACGGCGAAGGACGAATTCTTCCAGGAGGAATACTTGTCGGTGATCCCTCCGAAACTGACCGAGTAAGGCTTCACGGGAGGTCCTCCTTTGCGGACGGCGGCCCGCCGCAAAACGCGGGGTTCTTATGTGTTCCGCCGCGCAGATTTTACCCTGACGGCGATCCGATAGACAATCCCGTAAGCGACCACAGCGGCGATCAGCCCGACGACCGTGGTTCCCAGCATCAGCGGGGCGATGCAGGGCATGGCCGCCCGGAGGATGGCGTCGAGCGTCCACCGCTCGCACGCCAGCGGGTGAAAGCCGCTGCCCAGCATCCACTCGCCGAGCCGGAGACAGCCGTAGAACACGAAGGGCATCGTGTAGGGATTGTTCACCCACACGCCGGCGGCCGCAGCGATCTTGCTGAGCCGGAAGATCAACGCCACCAGGAGCGCCAGGACGGTGTGAAGGGAAACCAGCGGCGAGAAGCTGAAGAAGACCCCCACGGCGAAGCCTGCGGCCAGCGCCTTCTCGTCCATCTCCCCCGAGAATGCCTCGCGGAGCTTGTCTCGGATCTTCCCCCAGCCCAGCACTTCCCCTCTCCCCCTCACCCGTATGGCGGGCGACATCCCACAGGGGACATTCCCCTGGGGGACATCCCTGTATCAAGTCCCTCGTTGAGGAGTGTCTCCGCCCGACGGGCGGACGTCGCGGAGGAGAAGGCGCAAGCTCCTGTTCCCCCGGAAATAGACCCTCTGGGGGGTGAACAGCAGGTCCACGTACCCCTCCGGCCCCACGGAAAGCGCCGGGTGGTGGAACGCCACCACCTCGAACCTCCGGTTGTCGTCCGCCACCTCGAATTTTAGATGCTGCCCGCTGGCCCCGAACGATTTTTTCCGCGTGACCCGGAGCCTTCGCGCGAGGAGGACCGGCTCCTCGTTCCCCATGCCGAACGGGCGCATGCGCTCCAGCTCCTCCATGAATCCCGGGGTGAGGTCGCCGAGCCCGACCTGCGCGTCCACCGGCTTGCCGGGAGCGCCCCCCCGCATCGAGGCGTAACCGCGGGCGATGCGGTTCATCCCCTCGCGGAACGCGGGCAGGTTCTCCACAGGGAGGGCAAGGCCCGCCGCCTGGCTGTGCCCCCCGTAGCGGAAGAGGAGGGCGGACAGCTCCTCGAGGGCGTCCACCAACGGGAAGCCGTCGACGCTGCGGCAGGACCCCCTGGCCTCCGCGTTTTCCAGCCGCAGGAGGACCGTGGGGCGGAAGAACCTCTCCGCCAGCTTGGAGGCCACGATCCCCAGCACCCCGGGATGCCAGTCCGGATCGGCCAGCACGATGGCGCCCAGGCCGGAGGCGGGAGGGCCCGAAAGGAGAGCCGCCTCGGCGGAACGCAGGATCCGCTCCTCCTCCCGCTGCCGGCGGGAGTTGTCGACGTTGAGCTCGGCGGCAATCCGACAGGCTTCGTCGCGGTCGCCGGTGACCAGAATGTCGGAGCTGCGGCGGGATTCCCCCACCCTGCCGGCCGCATTCAGCCTCGGTCCGACCCGGAATCCCAGGTCGGACTCGTTCGCCGTTCCCGGATCGATGCCCGCCACCGACAGGAGGGCGGTCACTCCCGCGCGGGGATGCTCCCGGATCTCGTGAATCCCCTCCTTCACGAGGATGCGGTTGTCCCCCCGCAAGGGGACCATATCCGCAACGGTGCCCAGCGCAACGAGGTCGAGAAAGCGGCGAAGGCCTGCGTCCGCCTCTCCCGCGTGCGATCCGTCGCCGCGCAGCAGCGCGCGGAGGCCGCGCAGCAGCGTGAACACCACCCCCACGCCGGCCAGATCCTTCTCCGGGAACCCGCAATCGCGCCGCTTGGGATTGAGGACGGCGACCGCCGGAGGAAGCGCCGGGCCCGGGAGATGGTGGTCGGTCACGATCCCATCCACCCCGCGCGCGGCCGCGCGCCCGATCGCCTCGATGTCGGAAATGCCGCAGTCGACCGTCACGACGAGCTTGACCCCGGAGGCCGCGGCGGCGTCCAGGTGCTCGGGACGCAGCCCGTAGCCGTCCACGACCCGGTGATTCTGGTGGATCCGCACCGGGAGCCCGGGGAAGGCCTCCTGGAGGAAGAGGAACAGGCAGGCGGCGCCGGTTGCGCCGTCCACGTCGTAATCGGCGTAGATCAGCACCGGCTCCTTCCGTCGGCCCGCCTCGATCAGGCGCAGCGCCGCTTTCTCGAGGTCCTTCATCAACCAGGGAGAAGAAATGTCCCGCAGGGTCCCGGAGAGGAAGCGGTCGGTCTCGCCGTCGCCGGCGATCCCGCGGTTGGCCAGGATCTTGGCCGCGGTGGGAGAAAGCCCGGTTTTACCGCAGATCTCCCGGACGAGCGATCGGTCAGGGGTCCGGAGCGCCCACTCTCGTCGGGTTCGCTCCTCCACCCCTTACCTTTTCACCTCGACCATCTTCTCCCCCCGCCAGATCGCGACGATCGGGCTGGCGACGAAGATGGAAGAGTAGGTCCCCACGACCACCCCGATCGTGAGGGCCAGCGCAAACTCTTTCAGGACGACGCCGCCGAAGAAGAGCAGCGCGACGCAGGTCAGGAACACCGTCAGGGAGGTGACGATCGTGCGGCTCAGGACCTCGTTCACGCTCAGGTTGATCGTCTCGGAGAAGGTCTTTTTCTTCCTCAGGCGGATGTTCTCCCGGATCCGGTCGAAGACCACGACCGTGTCGGTGAGCGAGTAGCCGCCGATGGTCAGGAGGGCCGTGATGAAGAGGAGGTCCATCTCCTTCCCGAGCAGGTAGAAAATCCCCACGAGGGCCGCCACGTCGTGGAACGTTGCGACCGCCGCGGCGACGCCGAACTTGAACTCGAACCGCCACGCGAGGTACACGATGATCGCCAGCGCGGATACCGCCAGCGCCAGGATCGCGTCCGAGCGAAGCTTCCTGCCGATCGCCGGCCCGATCTCGGCGACGCTCTCCACCGTGCCCTGGTTGTCGGGGAACTTCTGGCGGAGAAGGTTCACCACCTGGTCGGAGATCATCTTCTCCTCCTTGCCCCTCGCCCCCACCTTGATGATCAGGATGTTCTCCCCCGGGACCTCCTGCAGGTTCGCCTCCCCGTGCCCCGCCCCCGCCAGCAGCTGGCGGATCCGGTCCATCGACACGGGCTTCCCGAATTTCAGCTGTATGGAGGTACCGCCCGCCAGGTCGATCCCCAAGTTGGCGTGCCCCCGGTAGATCTGGACGACGCCGAACAGCCCGAGCAGAACCAGCACGCACGAGAAGGCGAACGCGTACTTCCTGATCCCCATGAAGTCGATGCGGGTGTTTTTGATGAGCTCCATCATGGCTGCTGGCTTTCCCTGTCCTTCCTAGATGCTCAGCGCCTGCATCGGCCGCCGGGCGTTGAGGTAGTCGAACACCACCTTGGTGCACACGAGCGCCGTGAAGAGATTGATCGCCACGCCCATGGAGAGCGTTACGGCGAACCCCTTGATCGGGCCGGTCCCGAACTGGAACAGGATCATCGAGGTGATGAGCGTCGTCACGTGGGAGTCGACCACCGTCCAGAACGCTTTTTCGTAGCCCGCGTCGATCGACGCCCGAACCGTCTTCTTCGTCCGGATCTCCTCCCGGATGCGCTCGAAGATCAGTACGTTGGAGTCGACCGCCATCCCGATGGCCAGGATGATGCCGGCGATTCCCGGAAGGGTGAGGGTCGCCTCCAGGAGCGCCATCCCTGCCAGCAGATAGAGGATGTTGAAGATCAGGGCGAAGTTGGCCACCAGCCCCGCGAAGCGGTAGTAGACCGCCATGAAGGCCACCACGAGGAATGCGCCGATGAGGGCCGCGCGCACCCCTTTCTGGATGGAGTCCAGCCCCAGCGACGGGCCCACGGTGACGTTCTGTATCACCTTGACGGGGGCGGGCAGCGACCCCGCCCGCAGGACGATCGCCAGGTCGGAGGCCTGCTCGGCGGTGAAGTCGCCGGTGATCTGCGCCTCTCCGCCGGAGATCCGCTCCTGGATGACGGGGGCCGAATAGACGGTGCCGTCGAGGACGATCGCCAGCCGGCGTTTCACGTTCTCGGCGGTGACCCGGTCGAAGATCTTCGTGCCCCGCGCGTCGAAAGAGATCGAAACGTAGGCGCCCCCCCCGCGCTGCGATCCGAAGTTCACCTTGGCCGTCTTGATCGTGTCCCCGGTCAATACGGCCCGTTTCTTCACCAGCAGGGGCGTCTTGCTGGTCCGCCCGGTCTGCGGGTCCACGGCTCTCTGGTAGAGGATCTCGTCGTCCTCGGGGATATTCCCCTTCAGCGCTTCTTCGACGCTCGCCCCTTCGTCCACCAGCTTGAATTCGAGGAGCGCGGTCTTGCCCACCAGCTCGATGGCGCGCTGCTGGTCCTTGACCCCCGGGAGCTGGACGACGATGCGGTCCTCGCCTTCCGCCACGATCTGCGGCTCGCGCACCCCGAACTGGTCGATGCGGTTTCGGATCGTCTCGACGCCCTGCCCCACGGCGTTCGCACGGATCGCCTGGACCTCGGCCGGCTTCATCCGGCCGATGATCGTCGCGCCCTCGGGCTTCGTCTCGCCGAGCGCGAAGTCGAGGGAACCCAGCTCGTCCTTCAGCACGGTCATGGCCCGTCCCGCGAAGTCGCCGGGAGGGAACTTGAGCGAGAACCCGTCCGATCCTTCCTTCTGCCACCCCAGAACGGGGATCCCCTTCTCCCGGCAGATCGCGCGCGCGTCGTCGGCGTACCGCAGCGTCGTGTTCTCGATGGCCTTTTCGATCTCCACGGCCAGCCGGAGGAAAACCCCGCCCTGGAGGTCCAGCCCCAGGTGGATCTTGGGCATCTTCTTCCAGGTGTCCGGCAGGTTGTCCGTCAGGCTCGGCAGCACGGCCGCGATGGAGACCGCGGTCAACACGGCGATGAGCGTGGTCCTCCACCGGATGCTCTTCCACATCTCCCTTGAATCGCTCCTTTCGTCCTGATACCTACCCCTTGGCCGTCTTGGCTTCCGGGGCCGCCGCCTCCTGGCTCTTTCCCGTCACCGCGGAACGGGTCACCTTGACGCGCACCCTGTCGGCGATCTCCAGGGTGATCGTCGTGTCGGTCAGCCCCGTGATCTCTCCGTGCAGTCCGCCGCTCGTCACCACGCGGTCTCCGACCTTGATGTTCTGCAGGAACTCGCGCTGCTTCTTCGCCTGCTTCTGCTGGGGGCGGAAGACCAGAAGGTAGAAGATCCCGAAAAAGAGCAAGGGCAGGGCGAGGACCTCGATTCCACCGCCTCCTCCCACGCCCTTCGATCCCATTGCGTACGCAACACCGAGTACGAGCATCATCGTGACCTCCGCGAGGGACTAATCGTTGCCGGAACCGTGTGATTCTTTCATAAATTCCCCGAAATTTCCAACCAAAATTGCCTGGCGGATCCTCTCCATCCACCGGGCGTAGAAGTGCAGGTTGTGTACGGTTAAAAGCATCGAGGACAGGATCTCCTTCTGCAGGTAGAGATGGCGCAGATAGGCCCGGGAGAAGGAGCGGCAGGTCGGGCAGCCGCACTTCCCGTCGGGAGGGAGGGGGTCTTCGGCGTAGCGCGCCTGCTTGATGACGAGCGGTCCCGCCGAAGTGAACAGCATCCCGTTGCGTGCGTTGCGGGTGGGCAGTACGCAGTCGAACAGGTCCACACCGCAGGAGACGGCAAAGAGGATGTCGGCCGGCGTCCCCACGCCCATCAGATACCTCGGTTTCTCCGCGGGCAAAAGCGGGGCGGCGAGGGCCACCATTTCCCGCTGGAGCTCCTTCCCTTCTCCGACGCTCACCCCACCGATGGCGTAGCCGGGGAAATCCAGCGAGCAGATCTCCTCCACGCTGCGTTTTCGCAGGTCCGGGAACATCCCGCCTTGGACGATCCCGAACAACCCTCCCTCCTCGCGGCGGTTGGCGACAAGGCTCCTGCGCGCCCACCCGGTCGTCCGCCGCACCGCTTCCTCCACCTCGCGGCGCCCCGCCGGGTACTCGACGCATTCGTCCAGGACCATCCGGATATCCGACCCCAGCGCCTCCTGCGCCGAAACGGCGAGCTCCGGCGACAGGACATGAAGCGAGCCGTCGATGTGGGACCGGAAGGTCACCGCGTCGTCCGTCACCTTTCGCAGGGAGCTCAAGGAAAACACCTGGTACCCCCCGCTGTCGGTCAGGAGGGAGGCATCCCATCCCATGAACCGGTGCAGTCCGCCCAGCCGCCGGACCCGTTCGTGCCCTGGCCGCAGGTACAGGTGATAGGTGTTGGACAGGACGCACCCATACCCCATTTCCGTCAGCTGGCCGGGCCATACCCCCTTGACCGCGGCCGCGGTTCCCACCGGCAGGAACGCCGGCGTGGAAAACGTTCCGTGCTCGCTCGAAACCGTCCCGGTCCGGGCGGCTGTCCCGGGATCGCGGGCGGTCACGGTAAAGGAAATCGGCAATCGTGACTCCTAAAAACCGGAGCGGTCCCTAAAAAACGAGCATGGCGTCGCCGTAGCTGAAAAACCGGTACCGCTCCGAAACCGCCTTCCGGTAGGCCTCCCGGATCAGCTCCACGCCGCCGAACGCCATCACGAGCGCCAGCAGGCTCGACCGGGGGAGGTGGAAATTGGTCAGGAGGACATCGACGGCGCGGAACCGGTACCCGGGTGTGATGAACAGACGCGTCGTACTTTCGGACGGCGCGACCCGTCCGTCCGGTCCCGCGCACGACTCCAGGGTCCGGACGCTCGTCGTCCCCACCGCCACGACTCTTCCCCCGCCGTTCCTCGCCGCGGCGACCGCGGCCGCCGTCTCGCTCCCCAGGCGGTACTCCTCCGGGTGGATCTCGTGGTGCTCCACGTCCGCGGCGCGGATCGTGGAGAACGTCCCGTACCCGATCGACAGGGTCACCGTGGCCGTCGACACGCCGACGCCGGCGATTTCCGCGAGCATTTTCCCATCGAAGTGCAGCCCCGCGGTGGGCGCCGCGACGGAGCCCGGGCGCCGCGCGTACACCGTCTGGTACCGCTCTGCGTCCGTCGAAAGCAGAGGATCCCCCGCCCTTCTTCGGATATAGGGCGGGAGGGGGACCTCCCCCGTACGCTCAAGGACCTCGTGGACGGACCCGCGGGCGGAAAGACGCACCGACCACCGCCCTTCCCCCAACCGGCGCAAGAGCAGGACGGAGAGATCCCCTCCCACCCGGAAGTGCATTCCTTCCTTGAGCCGGTTCGACGGCCGGGCCAGGGCTTCCCACGTTTCTCCTCCGGGCTCCCGCCCATCGAGGGGGGCAAGCAGGAAGATCTCGACCGCCGCCCCGGTCGCCTTTCTCGCGCGCAGGCGGCCCCGGATCACCTTCGTGTCGTTCAGCACGAGGAGATCGCCCCGGCGCAGGAGACCGACGAGGTCCGGGAACCGCAGGTGGCGAATCTCCCCCGTTTCCCTGCACACCGCCATCAGGCGCGCGTCGCGTCGCCTTTCCGCCGGGACCTGGGCGATCCGGTCCTGCGGCAGCGGGTAATCGAGATCCGCGGTCCTCAGGGGGAGCTCCGGGCAAGAGCGGTCTCCGGGTAATAACGCGTCAGGATCTCCCGGTACGCCTTCCCGCTCTTGGCCATGCCGTCGGCCCCCCACTGGCACATTCCCACGCCGTGGCCGTACCCCTGCCCCGCGAACACCCACCCGTTCCCTACCGGAACGATTTCCATCTTCAGGCTTTTGACACGGGCGTAACCGGCCTCCCGCCGGAATACGGCGGCGGAAACCTCCCGGGAAACCCTTCCCGAGGAAAGCCGCACACGGAGCGCGCGGCCCGTGGAGGTGCGCCCCGCGACTTCGATCCTCAGGTCGTCGATCGCTCTCACTCCCAGCGAATGCGCAATCCGCTTCCCCTCTTTCGCCGTCATCCGGTAATCCCAACGGAACGCGGGGCTGTCCCGGCAGTCATCGCACGTAATGGATTGCAGATACGGCACGTCGGTCCCCCAGGCGCCCTTCGCGGTTTCGGTCCTTCCCCCGCAGGTGGAATGATACGCCGCGCGCGCGAGAGCCCCCTGAAAGGCGAGGACCTCGCCTCTCGTCGAGCCGGCCGCCTTCCGGAAGACCTCCGCGACGTTGTCCATTCCCTCGAAGACCTGATCTTCCACCCCTGCGGCGACATCGTGGGTGGGATCGCGCGGCTTCTCCATCGCCATCAGGACGTAGGTCCGCACCGCCACCGCCAGGGCGGAGAGCGCCTCCGGATGGAAGGACGGGGGGGCTTCCCGGCTGACGACCGCCGTGACGTACTCCTCCAACGGGACGACCGCCACGGCCAGCAGCTGACCCTTGTGGGCCGAAACCCGGATCCTTCCGACGAGCTGTTTCCCGCCGAGCCGCAAACCGGAAGGCGAGGCGATGTCGATCGGCGAGGAAAGCGTTTTCCATCCGCTCCACAGGATCTTCTCGCCGCGTACGGAAAGGTTCACCGCCCCGTTTCCCTCGGCCACCAGGGCTCCGGCGAAGCTCCAGGCCCGGATCGATTCCCCCGTGACCGAAAGCTCCTTTTGCGTCCCTCCCAGAAGAACGCGCACGGGGCGTACGGACGCGGACTCCGTGTGAACGTACGGGAGCGGCGCCTGCGGCCGTGGAACCGGCGGAGGGGGGACTGCCGGCGGGGGGGCGGGAGGCAGCTTCGCACGCGGCGGCGCGCCGGCGCACCCTCCGAAAAGGAAAGCGACCCCAACGGAAAAGAGAAGGAGCGAGAGCCCGACCCTACGGTTACGGGGGGAGGGTTCGAGCTCCGAGGGGCCGCCGACCGGATAGGGAGGAAAAGCGCGAGCGACGGCGAGCGCGGCAGGCCCCGAGGCGGCCGGCGCAGTGACACCTGGCATCGTGTGAGCGTGAGCCGGCGCGACCACGTCGCTCCCCGATGAACGGCGGCTCCTCCCCATCGACGTCGGTTTTACGCTCCCCCCTGCGGGGGACGGTCGCCGGCCGGCGGGAGGGTGGCTTTCATGGCCTTCGCGACCTCCATGAAGGGGGTGAACAGGTCGATCGGAACCGGGAAGATGGTGGTCGAGTTGTTCTCGGACGCCACTTCCCGGAGCGTCTGCAGGAAGCGCAGTTGCAGTGCAATCGGTTGGGCACCGATGATCTGCGCCGCGTCCGCGAGCTTCTGCGCCGCCTGGAACTCCCCCTCGGCGCCGATGACCTTGGCGCGCCGCTCCCGCTCGGCCTCGGCCTGCTTGGCGATGGCGCGTTGCATCTCCTGCGGCAGGTCGATGTTCTTGATTTCCACCTTCGCGACCTTGACGCCCCACGGCTCCGTGTCCTTGTCGAGGATCTCCTGGAGGTGCGCGTTGATCTTCTCGCGCTCGGAGAGGAGGTCGTCCAGCTCGGCCTGCCCGCACACCGACCGGAGGGTCGTCTGCGCCAGCTGGGAGGTGGCGTACAGGTAGTTTTCGACGCTGATGATCGCCCGGTTGGGGTCCAGGACGCGGAAGTACAACACGGCGCTCACCTTGATCGTGACGTTGTCCCGCGTGATCACATCCTGCGCGGGAACGTCCATCGCCACGACGCGCAGGTCCACCCGGACCATCTTGTCGATGACGGGGATAAGCAGGATGAGCCCCGGCCCCTTGGCCCCGATGACACGGCCCAGCCGGAAGATCACCCCCCGCTCGTACTCGTTGAGGATCTTGATGGCGCTGTACAGGAACAGGATCGCGATGATCACCAGCGCTAAGTAAGGAACCATTCCATTCCCTCCTTCCGGGATTCTCCGAGGAATCCCTTTCAGCTGCGCGTATTCCTGGGCTCGACGAGGAGCGTCATCCCCTCCCGGCCGACGACGGTCACCTTTTCTCCCTTCCTCAGGGAGACGCCGCACCGGGCGTTCCACCACTCCCCGAGGACGAACACCTTGCCTTCTCCCGCGAAGTCCTCCATCGCCTCCCCGGTTTCCCCGATCATCCCCTCCGCTCCCGTGACGGGCCTGCGCAACTGGCTTCGCACCGCCAGCGTGATGACCGTCGTGAAAAAGACCACCGAGGCTCCGACCATCGACAGCAGCACCCCCCACGAAATCCGCAGGTACGGATCCGCGGAGGCGCGGAAGAGCATCAGGCTCCCCAGGAGCATCGATACGATTCCCCCGATCGTCAGTGCGCCGTAAGAGTGTACCTTGACCTCCAGGATGAAGAGGAGGATCGCCAGTGCGATGAGGAGGAATCCGGCGTAGTTGGCCGAGAGCGTCTGCAGGGAGTAGAACCCCAGGATCAGGGAGATTCCGCCGACGATCCCCGGGAAGACGGCGCCGGGGTTGGAGAGCTCGAAGAAGATCCCGTAGATGCCGATCATCATCAGGATGTAGGCGATGTTGGGGTCGGCCAGCGAGGACAGGATGCGATGGCGGATCCCCATGGGGACCCGGGTCACCTGGATCCCCTTCGTGCTCAGGACGATCGCCTCCTCCCCCTTGCGGATCTCCTTCCCGTCCAACCTGGAAAGCAGGTCGCCAAGCGACGGCGCGACCAGGTCGATGACGTGCTTCTCGAGGGCCTCCCTTTCCGTGAGGGAGGTGCTCTCCCGGACGGCGCTCTCCGCCCAGTCCGCGTTGCGCCCTTTCTTCTCCGCCAGGGACCGGGCGTACGCGGCGGCGTCGTTCTCCACTTTTCTCGTCATGGTGTTGTCCATCCCGCCGCCCCCGATGCTCACCGGGTGGGCCGCACCGATGTTCGTGCCGGGTGCCATGGCGGCGACGTCCGACGCAAGGGTGATGAGAACCCCGGCGGAGGCCGCGCGGGCGCCCGATGGCGAGACGTAGACGACCACGGGGATCCGGGTCCTGATGATCTCCTGGACCATCTGCCGCATCGCGCTGTCGAGGCCGCCGGGGGTGTCCAGCTCCAGGACGATCAGGGCGGCTCCCGCTTCTTCCGCCTTTTCGATGACGGAAGACAGATAATCGGCGGTGACGGGGTTGATGGAGGTGGCGATCGTCGCGATCACCGCTCCGTGGGGCGCTTCCGCGGAGACGGCGCGCGCGGGAAGGACGGCGACGAGAAGGAGGAGCACGAAAAGGATCCCCTGTCGGGCAGACCGCAGCGTCACGACGACCTCTTCCGATAGACGGCGAATTTCAGGTACTCGGTTTCCGGCACCCCGAGCAGGACCGGGTGGTCGGGAGGCTGCCCGCCTGTGACCAGCAGTTGCAGGTCCACCCGCGCATCGGCGGCGGCCGCCCTCAGTGCCTCCTTCCATTTCGCCATATCGACCCGCTGGGTGCAAGAAGCCGTCGCGAGGATCCCTCCCGGTGCAAGAACGGAGAGCCCCAGACGGTTGATGTCCCGGTATCCTCGCATCGCTCCCTCCCGGCCTTCCCGGGACTTGGCGAAAGAGGGCGGGTCCAGGACGACGAGGTCGAACCGCCGTCCGGACACGGACAGTTCGCGCAGTTCCGTGAAGAGATCGGCCGCCTTCCCCTCCCAGCGCGCGGTGAACCCGTTCCGCGCGGCGTTTTCCCTCGCGGCGGACACGGCGGGACCGGAGGAGTCGATCGCAAGGACGCTCCCGGCCCCTCCCGCGAGACTATAAAGCCCGAAGGCCCCGGTCGAGCAGAACCCGTCGAACACCTGTTTCCCCCGGGAGAGGTCCCGAACGATCCGGCGGTTCTCCCGCTGGTCCAGGAAGAACCCCGTCTTGGGCCCGGTTTCCACGTCGACGAGGAACAGCAGGCCGTCCATTTCCACTTCCTCCCGGGGTTCGCCCCCGCCGCGCAACGGCCCCTTGCTTTCAGGAAGCCCCTCCCGCTTCCTGCCGCCCCCTTCGGAGCGTTCATGGAGGAGACGGCAGGGGAACCTCTCCGCGAGCGATTCGACGATATCCTCTCGTGCGGCCTCCATCCCCGCCGTCAGGATCTGGACGCTCAGAATGGAGCCGTACCGGTCGACGATCAGGCCGGGGAGGAAATCCCCCTCCGAATACACTAGACGGAGGGCGCGCTCTCCCCCCAGCCCCGCCTCGGTCCGCCTCCTCCACGCCTCCTCGAGCCGCTCGCGGAAGAACGCCTTCCCCGGGCTCACCACCCCGCGGGAGACGACCCGCAGCGCGATGCGGCTGGCAAGATTCAAGGTTCCCGTCCCGAGGGGTTCTCCCGCCCGGGAGAGGACCCGCACCCAGGATCCGGGCGGCAGCTCCCGCGGAAGGTCGCGGAGGTCGTCCCCGAAGACCCAGAGGTGGCCGGAGCGAAGCCGCTCCTCCCCCTTCCGGCTCACCCCCACGATCGGCAGCGGCGCGCCCATATCACTTGAGATGGAGTCGCTCCGCGAGGAGGTCGAAATCGGCGAACGCCTCCGTTTCCCGGGTCTGGTTGCGAAGAATGAATGCCGGATGATACGTGGGCAGCACCGGGATGCCGTCGACCTCCCGCCACTTCCCGCGCACCCGCGTAATCTTCTCGTTCGTGCCCAGCAGGTACTGCAGGGCGACGGCACCCAGCGTGCAGACCGCCTCCGGCCGGATCGCCCGGATCTGCCGCTTGAGGTACGGCAGGCAGGAAGCGGCCTCCTCCGGGAAGGGGGCCCGGTTCCCCGGCGGCCGGCATTTGACGATGTTGGCGATGTAGACGTCCTCGCGCCGGAGGCCCAGGCGGGCGATCCACTGGTTGAGCCGCCTCCCGGCGGCCCCGACGAACGGCTCGCCCTGCCGGTCTTCTTCCTCCCCGGGTCCCTCGCCGACGAACATCAACCGGGCAAGGGGATTGCCCACTCCGAAGACGACGGTCCTTCGCCCGTTGCACAGCGGGCACCCGCGGCACGAAAGAAGCTCCTTCCGGATCTCTTCCAAGGTTTCCCCCGCCTCGGTGCCCGTAACCGTTGCAGCGGCGGATTTCGCGGCGGATGCCGGCCTTTCGGCAGGTGGCGGAACGAGGATGTAGTCGATCCCGATCTCCCGCAGGTAGGCGGCGACCATTTTCGGCGAGGGGCGTCTCGTCATCGGCGGAACAGCTTCCCGTTGAGCGCCAGCCAGACCCCCACCGCGATTCCGTCCTTGGTGGTCAGCGGAAGTTCCCGGACCTCGCCGTCCGGGAAGAAAATCCGGACCTCGTTGTCGTCTGACTCGAAGCCGATGTCGGTCCGCGAAACGTCGTTTGCCACGATCGCGTCCAGGTTCTTCCGCCGCATCTTTTCCCGCGCGTTCCGCGCGAGGTCGTCGGTTTCCGCCGCGAACCCGACCAGGACCCGGTTCCCCTTTTTCTTTCCCAGGCACTCCAGGATGTCCACCGTGGGAGAAAGCTCCACGCGGTAGTCGAAGCTCTCCTTCTTGATCTTGCCGGGCGCGGACCTCTTGGCCTTGAAATCGGCGACCGCCGCGCACATCACGACGGCTTCGGCATCCTCGGCCGCGCGGGAGACGGCGGAAAACATCTCCTCCGCCGTCCGGACGCGGACGGTCGTCAGGAAAAGGGGGTCGGGCAGGGCCGTCGGGCCGGACACCAGCGTCACCTGCGCCCCGAGACGGCGCGCGGCGCGGGCCATCGCGAATCCCATCTTGCCCGAGGCCCGGTTCGAGAGAAAGCGGATCGGATCCAGGGGCTCTGCCGTCGGGCCGGCGCTCACGACCACCCTCTTCCCCGCCAGGGGCTTCTCCGACAGGAGGATCCGGGCCATTTCGAGGATCTTCCCGACGTCCGCAAGCCGCCCGGGTCCCACCGTCCCGCAGGCGAGCTCGCCTTCGTCCGGCTCCACGAAGTGGAAACCCCGCGCCGAAAGAACCGAAAGGTTTTCCTGCACCGCCGCGGAGGCGTACATCTGCGAGTTCATCGCCGGGGCGATCAGCACCGGCGCCGTCGTCGCCATCACGACCGTCGAAAGCATGTCGTCCGCGATCCCGTTTCGGATCTTCCCGAGGATGTTCGCCGTCGCCGGGGCGATCAGCAGCAGGTGGGCCCGTTGCGCGAGGGAGATGTGCCCGATCTCCGACTCGGAGATGAGGTTGAACAGATCCGTCACCACCGGGTTCCTGGCCAGGGTCTGCAGGGTCAGCGGCGTGATGAACTGGGCCCCCGAAGCGGTGAGGATCACGTGGACGTTCGCCGACTCCTTCCGGAGCTCCCGGACGATCTCGCACGCCTTGTAGGCGGCGATTCCGCCCGTCACCCCCAGGACCACCTCCCTGCCGGAGAAGATGCCCATCTACCCGCCCCCCGTGAAAAATGGATTGGACCGCTTCTCCCCGCCGACCGTGGTGGCCGGTCCGTGCCCCGGGAACAGTACGGTATCGTCGGGGAGGACGAAGATCTTCTCCCGCACCGCCCGGATCAGCGCGTCGTAGTCTCCCCCGGGCAGGTCGGTCCTGCCGATCGACCCGGCGAAGATCAGGTCCCCGACGAACGCCATTTTCTCGCTTTCCATGATGTAGGATACACAGCCCGGCGTGTGCCCGGGAGTGTGCGACACGCGGAACTCCCGGTCTGCAAACGGGACTCGATCTCCCTCCCCCACGAGAACGTCCGGCGATGGGGTGTTCGGTATCAACAGGCCGAACATCAGCCCCTGGCGCCGGGCGGTCTTCATCCGCTCGACGTCGTCGGGGTGGAGGTGGACCTTCGCACCCGATTTTTTGCGGAGGAGCCCGACCGCTCCCACGTGGTCGAAGTGGCCGTGCGTGAGCAGGATCTTGTCCACTTCCAGTCCCAGCCTCCCGATCTCCCCGAGGATCGCCTCGCCGTCGTCCCCCGGGTCGATCACCACCGCCTTGCGGGTGGAAACATGCTCGACGATGTAGCAGCTCACCGCAAGCGGTCCCACCTCCATGACGTGAACGCGTACCGTCTGCCCTTTGTTCAAAGCCCTTTGCTCCACGAGGAGAAGAGGTCCGTGTAGTGCACCAAGAGACCCTCGGCGTTCCGCCGATCCTCCGCTTCGACGCACAGGTGGAAGTAGGCCTCGTCCTGGCTGGGGTAGAATAGTACCCAGTCCTCGCCGTGGAAGATCTTCACGCCGTCGATGAACTGGCTGGGCTTCCCCTTGGCGTGGGTCGCCAGAACGCGCATCAGGGCCCCCTTGTGTTCCCAGGCGCAGGGGATTTTCTTCTGGACGAACACCGTCGGGGGAATCTCCCGGAGGACGTCGGAGAGCGCGCGCTCCTCGCCCGCCAGAAGCTCCATCAGCTTGACGATCCCGAACATCCCGTCGAACGCGGGCTGGAATCGGGGGAAGACGTACCCGCCGTTGCCGTCGCCGACGAACTCCACCCCCTCCCGCGCGGCCGTTTCCACGAGGGAGCGCGGCAGGGTCCGGCTGCGGACGACGGCCATTCCGAACCTCGCCGCGATCTTTTCGATGTTGCGGGAGGCGGTCACCGGCACTCCCACCAACCCCTTCCGGTTCTGCCGGCAGACCAGGAGGCAGAAGATCTGGAGGGCCACCCAGTCGGAGAGGACGTCCCCCTTCTCGTCGATCAGGAAGATTTTCTCTCCGCCCGTGTCGATCATCACGCCGAAGTTGGCCGAAAGGGACCGCGCGATGGCGGACAGGTGATGGAGCCCCTTGTCGAACTCCTCCTGCGTCCTGGTGATCTTTTCCGGGTCCAGCATGGCGTTCAGTGCCACCGTCTCGACCCCGAGCCGCCCCAGGATGCGGGGGTAGATCAGGGCGGAGGCGCCGTAGGAGTAATCGATCACGATGTTGAACCCGCGTCCGCGGATCGCCTTTGTATCGACGGATTTCAGGAAGCCGTCAACGTAGGTTTCGAACCCTCCGACGGGGAAGGTGATCTGCCCCGTCTCCTCGATGTCGGCTCGAACGAAATCCTCCCGAAAGAAGAGCGACTCGATGTTCTTCTCCAGCGCCATCGAAAGGTCGAGGCCGGTATCGTCGAAAAACTTGATATCGATGAACTTGGGATTGAAGGGGCTCTTGCGGGTGTGGACCCCTCCGCGCTCATCCCGGTGACCCCGGGCGAGGAACCGCACCACGGGCAGCGGAGTCACCCCGAAATCATGGACGTCGACGCCCACCGAGAGCATCCCGGTCATGATGGCCCGGTTGATCATCCGGGAGGCCTTGTGGCTGTCCCGGCTGGTGGAGAGGACCACCTTTTTGCCGAACGTCGCCGCGTAGGCGGCGCCCAGCTTGGCGGCAAACTCGGGCGAGATCTCCAGGTTGGCCAGGCCGTAGATGCCGTAGGCGCCGAACAGGGAGCGCGCCCACTTCTCTCCCCAGATGAGCGAGGAAGAGAGGACGGCGCCGTCCTCGACCACCTTGTGGGGCCAGACCTTCACGTTCGCCTTGACCACCGCCCCGGTGCCGATGCGGCAATGGTCGCCGATGACCGCGCGCTCGGCGAGGAAGGCGTGGCCCCGGATCTCGCAGTCCGATCCGATGATGTTCTCGAGGAGCCGCGCGCCCTTGTGGATTGTGGTTCGCGGCCACACCACCGACGACTGGATGACGGTGCCGTCCTCCACGATGCACCCGTCCCCGAGCACGGAGTTTTCCACGACGGCCTCGCCATAAATGGCGCAGTTTTTTCCGAGAACGACGTTTTTCAGCTCGGCGGTGTATTCGATGTGCGTGTCTTCGCCGATCCAGACGTTCCCGGTGCCGGCCCTCTTCCCCTCGAACTCGATTGCCGCCTTCCCCGCCAGGATGTCCAGGTGCACGTTCAGGTACTCGGAGAGGTTCCCCACGTCCTTCCAGTACCCTTCCGCGATGTACCCCAGCAGGCGGTCCCCCCGGGAGAGCATCGCCGGGAAGAGGTTCTTGCTGAAGTCGAAGTTCTTCTTCTCCGGGATCAGGGAGAGCACTTCGGGCTCGAAGATGTAGATTCCCGTATTGATCGTGTCGGAGAAGACCTCCCCCCAGGACGGTTTCTCCAGGAACCGGACGATCCGGCCGTCTTCGTCCGTCAGGACGATCCCGTACTGGAGAGGATTGGGCACCCGGGTGAGGACGATCGTGGCGGCCGCCTTGCGCTCCCGGTGGAACTCGAACGCCTTGGAGAGGTCGAAGTCCGTGAGGATGTCGGCGCTGATGACGAGGAAGGTGCCGTCCAGGAGCTCCTCGGCGTTCTTGACCGCCCCGGCGGTTCCGTAATCCGCCTCCGCGCCGATGTAGTTGATCCTCACCCCCCACCGGGAGCCGTCGCCGAAGTAGGAGGTGATCTTCTCCGGGTAGAAATAGAGCAGGACCTCCAGGTCCTGGATCCCCCCCTTGGCGAGCAGGCGGACCACGTGCTCCATCATGGGGCGGTTGGCCACGTACGCCATCGGCTTGGGCAGCTTCTCCGTCAGCGGGCGCATCCTCGTCCCGAATCCCCCGGCCATCACGACAGCCTTCATGATCGGCCTCCTTGCGATGGTTTCCGTCTCACAGCAGGCGGAACAGCTTCGTCACCCCGAAGTACCCGAACGACAGCGCGAAGAAGAAAAGGAAGCCGGCGCAGACGCCGACGATCCCGCGGTAGATGCGGTCGGTGAACCGTCCCCGCCCCGCGGACACGGTCAGGCCGACGAACAGGAACCAGGCGATGTCGGCCAGAATGTGGCCGGCGAAAAAGAAGGCCACGCCGGTGAGCCCCTGCCCACTGGAGAGCGCCAGGTATCCCAGCCCGATCGTCGCCCACCACAGCGACCAGTAGGGGTTGGAGATCGAGGCGATGATGCCGTCCGCCACGGGACGCCAGAGGTTGCGGGCATTCCCCGTATCGGGACCGGCGGCATTCGAAGCCCCTGCGCCGGGGTCGAACCGGAGGGAACGGACCTCGCGCACCATTCCGACCGCCATCCACAAAAGCGCGCTGCAGCCGGCCAGCGCGATGACGGTCGTCGCCGCCTCCCCTTTCAACCACTCCGCGAGACCCAGCATAAGGAGCGCCAGGAGCCCCAGCTCCAGGATCCCGTGGCCGAGCACGAGCAGCGGCGCAGCGATAAAACCGCGGCGGGTAGTGTCGCGGATGGTCACCGCAAGGAGCGGCCCGGGCATCAGCGCCCCGGAGAGCGCGATGATGAAGGAAGACACGAAGATGGCGGCGGGATTCGTGAAATTCATATACAATTTTATAGCATAAATAGGGAGATCCCGCATGAAACCGGCGCCACCCGTCCCCACCGTCGACGTGATCATCGAAGTGGAAGACCGGATCGTGCTGATCCGGCGCAAGCACCCCCCGCCGGGGTGGGCCATCCCGGGCGGGTTCATCGACGCGGGGGAGAGGGCGCAGGACGCGGCCGTCCGCGAAGCGTTGGAGGAGACAGGCCTGCGGGTAACCCTGACGGGGCTGCTCGGCGTCTATTCCGACCCCGCCCGCGACTCCCGCAGGCACACGATTTCAACGGTTTACATGGGGAAAGCGGAAGGAACGCCTTCAGGGGCCGACGACGCCGTGGAGGCGCGGCTCTTCCCGGAGCACGACCTCCCGACGCCGCTCGCCTTCGACCACGCGCAGATCCTCGCCGACTACTTCCGTTTCAAGAGGACCGGCGAGCGTCCGCTGTAAAGCCGCAGGCCTTTTTTCGTAGGGCAAGCTATGGGAGCTCCGCGGCTACGCCTCCGGAGCTCCCCCGTCGCGTTCCGCCTTGTCTCCCCGGCTTCGTCCAGCAAGCGTGCCCCAAGGTCCTTTCCCCGGCCTTCGGTCACCCGATTCAGTACGCCAGGCTTTTCGGTTGCCAGGGACGCGGGGCCTTTCGCCGATTCCGCCTGCGTCTCCTCGCGAGGGGGACTCCTGCGGCGGCCGCGGATCCATGGTCGCTTGCTCCGATGCAAGCGTTACCTGCTTCGCTGCCACAGCAGGGAAGGAAACTTGCACCCGCGGCGGTACGCGCACCTAACGAAAGGCGCATGTCATAGGAGGGTCCGGCGGAGCCGCCGAAGGAGGAGGCGCAGCGCCTTCCGTTACGAGTAACGCGGCCGGGGGGGCATCGCGGCGGCGACGCCTCCCCGATGCAGGCTACCGGAGCGCCTGGACGGCGGCCTCGATCCGGTCGATCCCCTTGACGATGTTCGCCATCGACATCGCGTACGACAGTCGCTGGCAGGCGTCCGCGCCGAACGCCACTCCCGGCACCGCAGCGACCTTGTGCTCCTCCAGCAGGTACGCCGCCAGCTCGGTCGAGTTGCCGATCTTCTTCCCCGAGGGAGTCTTCTTCCTGTACAGCTTCGAGAAGTTCGGGAAGACGTAGAACGCCCCCTGCGGCAGGAGGCAGGACACGCCCGGGATGCTGTTCAGCCGGTCGACCATGTAGCGGCGCCGCTTGTCGAACTCCTCCACCCACGTCTTCATGAAGTCCTGCGGCCCGTTGAGCGCCGTGATGGCCGCCTTGTCGCAGAAGGAGACGGGATTGGACGTGCTCTGGCTCTGGATGTTGTTCATCGCCGCCACGAGGTCCTTGTCCGCAGCGACGTAGCCGATCCGCCAGCCGGTCATCGAGAACGCCTTGGACAGCCCGTTCACCAGGATCGTCCGCTTCTTGATCTCCGGGCCGAACGAGGCGATGCTCGAGAACTCGAACCCGTCGTAGACGATCTTCTCGTAGATCTCGTCGGAGAGGACGGTGATATCCCGCCGGACGATCACGTCCGCCAGCTTCTTGAGTTCAGGCCGGGTATAGGCCGATCCCGTGGGGTTGGAGGGGCTGTTCAGCACCACGCACTTCGTCTTGGAGGTGATCGACTTGTTGAGCTGCGCGGCGGTCATCTTGAACCCGTTCTTCTGCGTCGTTTCGACGATCACGGGCGTCCCGCCGGCCAGCAGGACGATGTCCGGGTAGGAGACCCAGTACGGGGCCGGGATGATGACCTCGTCGCCCCTCTCGAAGAACGCCTGTGCAACGTTGTAGATGGAATGCTTGGCGCCCAGCGACACGATGATGTTCTCCCGCCCGTACTCGAGGCCGTTGTCGCGCTTGAGCTTGGCGATGACCGCGTCCTTGAGCTCCGGCGAACCGGGGACGGGGGTGTATTTCGTGTATCCCTCATCCAAAGCTTTCTTCGCGGCCTCCTTGATGTGATCGGGAGTGTCGAAGTCCGGCTCCCCCGCTCCGAAGCCGACCACGTCGACCCCTTGCGCCTTCATCGCCTTCGCCTTGCTCGTGATCGCCAGCGTCGGTGAAGGCTTGATTTTCCCCACCCTGCCTGCAAGCTTCATCATGCTTCGCTCCTTTCCACGGATGCGGATCGTTGGCTACCTGCTCTTCCTGATTTTCCAAAGGACCTTCTCCCGGACCAGCGCGGGGACCAGGTCGTCGATCTTTCCACCAAAGGCGGCGATCTCCTTGGCGATGTTGGAGCTGATGTAGGAGTACCGCTCCCCCGTCATCATGAAGACCGTGTCCATCTCGGGCGCCAGCTTCTTGTTCATGTGCGCCATCTGGAACTCGTATTCGAAATCCGAAATGGCCCGCAGGCCCCGGACCAGCACGTGGGCCCCCTTGTCCCGGGCGTAATCGACCAGGAGCCCGCGGAAGGAGTCGACCTTCACGTTGGAATAGGGCCGCGTGAGCTTGCGCAGCATGGCCCCCCGCTCCGCCGGGGTGAACATGACGTTCTTCCGGAGGTTGCTGGCCACCGCGACGATCACCTGCGAGAACACCCGCGACGACCGTTCAATGATGTCGAGGTGCCCGAAGGTCGGGGGATCGAACGAGCCTGGGTACACCGCGATCGTCCTCATCTTGTCTCCCTCTTCGAAATCATCGCATTCGCGTTCAGGAGGAAACCCTGAACATTCTCACCCTCGTGCCGCCGTACCGCCGGTCTACGGAGAGCTCCCACTCCTCCGGAAATGCAGCCTCGGGCGCCCGAAACGCTTCCTCCACCACGACCGTGCCCTCCGGCTGGAGAAGGCCCGCCCGGGAAAGTCCCGCCGCGGAATCCGCCGCCAGCCCCTTCCCGTACGGGGGGTCGAGAAACACGAGGCCGAACCGCATCGATCGTGCCCGCAGGTGGCGCAACGCCTGCCGGTAATCCAGGAGATGGCCTTCCGCTTGCCCGGCCCCCAGCGATTCGATGTTCTTCCGTAAAAAGCCGAATGCGGTCGGATCGGGTTCGACGAATACCGCCTGTGACGCCCCCCGGGAGAGCGCCTCCAGGCCCAGGGCCCCGCTTCCGGCGAAAAGGTCGAGGACGGCCATGCCGTACACCCGTTCCCCGAGGATGTCGAAGATCGCTTCCCTCACCCGGTCCGACGTAGGCCGAACAGCCAAGCCTCTCGGGGCTCGCAGGGTCCTCCCCCGCCATTTCCCCGCGACGATCCGCAAACGTTCTCTTAGACCTTGACGGCGAGGGAATCGGCGACGATCTTTGCGGTCCCCTCGGCGCGAAACGCCCGGAAGAGCTGGAGGGCTTCCCGGTAGGCCGCCTTCTCGATCTTCTCCGCGTACTCGGCCGGGATCGCGTCGATCTCCTGCTTGAACGGCTTCGTCGCGAACTTGATGTCCTTGCCGACGCCCTTTGCCCAGTCGCGCATCTTCTGCATCAGCGCGGTGGGCAGCCCCTCGTGGGCAATGTTCTGCCACTGCGTGCCGACATTCCCCTTGCGGATGCCGTAGTCGGCGAACCGGCCGATCAGGTGGAGCGGCGTGCCGGTGATCCCGTGCTGCGCGATATCGACACCGAACCGGGCGTGGACCGCCGCGTGGATCTGCCCCGTCCGCTCGAGGTCGATGAAGATCTTCTCCCCCTCCAGGTAGTTGCCGTGCTTGGAGCCGTTGTTGATGGCGAGAAGATCGGCTGCGACCCCTGCGGCGGAGAGCCGCTCCATCAGTTCGACGGCCTCTTCCACGGTGGACAGCGTGGACTCGCTCCCCGCGGATTTGATCTCCCCCACTTCGACCTCCAGCCCCAGCTTCCGCTCCCGGATCGGGGCGGAGAGCAAGGCGGTGATCCGGGCATTCTCCGGGATCGGGTTGAAGGAGGCGTCGATCGCGAAGGAGGTGTACCCGGCGGAAAGCTCTGCCGCGATCAGGGCGCGGGCCTCGTCGATCTCCTTGGCGGAGGTGTTCTTGACGGTGATATGGTCTCCGTGGATGACGAACGGAACGGAGAAGTTCACCCTCTCCGCATGGGAGAGGATCGTGTGGACGAAGGTCTCCGGGTTCATCCCCGTGTAGCCCCCGTCCACGTTTCCTTCCGTCTTCGCAAGCTCGAACGCCACGACCGCGCCCAGCTCGTCGGCGGCCCTCATGATTCCCGGGATGACCGAGGGGATGCGGATGTTGCACGCCATCACGATCCCCTTGTGCGGGGAAAGGGCCTTGAAGACGTCGCGCCCGTTGAGCGGACAGGCAGGATGGTCCCGTGGAACCTTGGCCGCGGCGTTCGGCGGCACGAACTTCTTCAACGCCGTCCAGTTCATTCAACGACCTCCAGGGAGATTGCCCCATCATTATTGGAATTTCGGGGCTCCGCGTCAAGGCGGATCAGGCCCTAAAGGACAGCCGGTTCCTTGCACCCATATCCCTCCGGCGGACGTGATAAACTATCTCCCGGCTGCCGCCCAAAGGACACCGATGAAGACGCCCTCTACGCTCATCGTCCTGCTGGCCCTCCTCGTGCCTGCCTCCTCCGCCTTCCCGGCCAGGGATAACGACGCCCCGCGGGAAATCTCCATGCGGGAATGCGTCGAGATCGCTCTCCGGGGCAACATCGACATCGCGGTTTCCCGCACCGAGCGGGACATCGCGGCCTTCGGCGTACCGATCGAGGAAGCCGCCTTCCTTCCGAGGTTCACCGGTGACCTGGGCGCCTCCCGGTCCATCACCCCCAGCGGCTCGGCGCTCGACGGGAGCCTCTCCCTCGACCAGCGGGCCTACAAGCTCGACCTGGGGGCAGAGGAGCTGCTTCGCACCGGCACGGCCTTGACGCTCGCCTTCGAGAACCAGCGACAGGAAACCGGCACCTCGATCGCCCTGCTCTCGCCGCAATACACCACGGCGCTGACCCTCTCGGCGCAGCAGCCGCTCCTGAAAAACCGGGGCCGGCAGGTCACCGAAGGGCCGCTCCGGATCGCCCGGGCCGGTGCCGCGGCCAGGACGGAGGAATGGAAGGCAAAGGCGATGGATATCGTCGCCGCTGCGCGGTCCGCGTTCCTCTCCTTTTACGCGGCCAGCCGTGAAGTGGAGGTCCGAAGGGAGGCCCTGGAGCTGGCAGACCGCTTGATGGCCCAGACCGACGCCCGGATCGAGGCCGGCGCGGCGGCTCCCATGGACCGGCTCCCCGCCGAAGCGGCGGCGGCGGCGCGGAAGGAGGAACTGATCCGCGCCGAAGCGGCGGCGCGGGGCTCGGAGGACGATCTCAAGTACCTCCTGGGCTTGCGCCTCGACCGCGAATGGGAGGAGCGGCTCACCCCCGTCCCGCCGCAGGGAGACGTCTCCCCTCCAGGAGCCGACGAATCGTTCGAGGAGGCGGTCCGGCGACGCCCGGAGGTCGCCGCCCAGGCCGAGCGAAGGAGGCAGGCCGAGATCCAGGAGGCCGTCGCCAGGAACCGGACGCTCCCCTCCCTGGACCTCACCGTCTCCGCCGGACTCTCCGGCCTGGCGGGGTCTCCCAATCCCATCCTCAACCCGTTGTTCCCCGTCTCCTCGACGGCGTTCGCGGGGAACTACGGGGACAGCATCGACCAGTTGTTTTCCGGCCGGTACTACAACTGGTTCGCGGGGCTGAAGTCGGAGATTCCCTGGAGATTCGACCGGGAGAAGGCGGAATGGGCGAAGGCCCGTTCCGCCCTCGAGGAACAGCGCCTCCTGGAGGAGGCGCTGTTCCTCAAAATCCGGACGGAGGTACGCAAAGCCGCGCGGGATCTCGAGTCGGCCCGGGAAAGGATCACCGCTTCCCGCGTCACGGTCGCAGCGGCTTCGAAGAAGCTGGAAGCGGAAGAACAGATGCTTGACCTGGGAAGATCCACCACGGTCGAGGTCCTCCGGTTCCAGAAGGACCTGTCCGAGGCGCGCCTTGCCGAGATCCGCGCGCAGGCGGACGCCTACGCCGCGGAGACCCGCCTGCGGAGGGCCGCGGGAACGATTTTCGACCGGGAAGGAATCGCCGTCCGATGAAGATGCGCACCAAGGCGATTCTCGGGGGGATCGCCCTCGTCCTTGCCGCAGCCGCGTTCGCCCTCTACCGGAGCGCCTCCGTGCTCACGGTCGACGTTTTCGAGGCGAGGAAGGGCCCGATCGACGAGATCGTCACCTCGGTTTCCGCCGGCACGGTGAAGTCCCGGCAGGAGTCCACGCTCTCGGCCGAGGTGGGGGGCCGGATCGCCAGGATCTCGGCCGACGAAGGGACCCCGGTTCGGAAGGGCGACCTGCTGGCGGTTCTGGCGGATCCGGAACTGGACCGGCAGGTGGACGCCGCCCGGGCCGACGTCCTCTCGGCTCAGGAAGGGCTCCGGCAGTCGGAGGCGAAGCGGGACGAAGCCGATCGGAGATACCGGGCCGAGTCCGCTCGCGCGGCGGCCAACCTGCGCCAGGCGAGGGATGACCACCTGCGGGCCTCCGGGCTGTTCCGCCGCGGGTTCCTCTCCAAGGCGGAGATGGAGCAGGCGGAAACCCGCCTCGCCAACGCCGAGGAAGAGGCGAAGATCGCGGATGCCGGAGAAGCGGCTGTCCGGGCGGTCGACCGGGAGATCGAGTCCCTGAAGGCGCGGGTGGTCTCCGCAAGAGCCAAGGCCGCATCCCTTGAGGGCCGCCGGGCGAAGCTGCGGATCACGGCTCCCTACGCCGGCATCGTTATCCGGAAGACGGCAGAGGTGGGGGAGACGAAGATTCCCGGCGCCCCTCTCTTCGCCCTGGCCGACCCCGGCGACCTTTACATCGAAGCGCCCATCGACGAGTCGGAGTCGGCCAAGATCAAGGTCGGCCAGAAGGTGAAGCTGTTCCCCGACGCCTACCTGGGGGAGACGTTCGCCGGGAAGGTCTCCGAGATCAAGCCGGTCGTCGAGGTCTCCAAGGAAGTCTCCCGGGCCAACACGATCCGGATCCTTCCGATCGAGCCCCCCAAGCCGCTGCGCCTCGGGATGTCGGCGGACGTCGAGGTGCTGACGGGCGGAAAGGACAACGTCCTCCTCGCCCCCTCCGCGGCGGTGATGGAGCGGGAGGGGCGGAAGTTCGTCCTTGTCGTCGCGGACGGGAGGGCCGTCCGCAGGGACGTGACCACGGGGATCTCCAACTGGGACTGGACGGAGATCCTCGTCGGGATCTCCCCGGGAGAAGCGATCATCACTTCCCTGGAGATCAAGAACCTCACCCCCGGGAGCCGCGTTGGGATCCGCAGCCGGAAGTGAGCCCCTCCTCCGCCTGAGGGGAGTCGGCAAGATTTACGAGGGCGGGGAGCAGCCCGTCGTCGGGCTCGAAGGGGTCGACCTCGACATCTTCCCCGGCGACTTCCTCGCCGTGATGGGCCCGTCGGGATCGGGCAAGTCCACCCTCATGAACCTCCTGGGCTGCCTGGACGTCCCCACTTCCGGGACCTACGAGATCAAGGGGACTCCGGTGACCCGGCTGTCTCAGGAATCCCTGGCGGAGATGCGGAACCGGGAGATCGGCTTCATCTTCCAGGTGTTCCACCTTCTACCCCGCTACACCGCCCTGAAAAACGTGGAGCTCCCCCTGCTCTATGCCGGCGTCGGGCGGGAGGAACGCTCCCGTCGGGCGCTCGAATCGTTGCGGGCCGTGGGGATCGAGGACCGGAAGAACCACCTCTCCAACCAGCTCTCCGGCGGCCAGAAGCAGAAGGTCGCCATCGCCCGCGCGCTCGTGAACCGCCCCTCCCTTCTGCTGGCCGACGAGCCGACGGGGAACCTGGACTCGAAATCCGGCGAGGAGCTGCTGGGAATCCTCACCCGTCTCAACGCCGAAGGTGCGACGATCGTCCTGGTCACGCACGACCTCGCCATCGCCCGGAACGCCAGGCGCATCGTCTACATCGTCGACGGCCGTCTGGTGACGCCGGAGGAGTACCGGGAGCTGCGCGGATGACCCCCCGGGAATTCCTCTCCGTTGCGCTCGATGCGCTGCGCACCAACCGGCTCCGGTCCGCCCTTACGATGCTCGGAGTGATCATCGGAGTGGCCGCCGTCATTCTCCTCGTCTCGCTGGGCGAGGGGACGAAGAACTACGTGGAGGAGCAGTTCGCGGGGCTGGGGGCCAACATCCTGATCGTCACGCCCGGCAAGATCGAGACCAAGGGAGGGCCGCCCATCATCGGGGCGGCGCGGCACAAGCTGACCCTGGACGACGCGAGAATCCTCGAGAAGAAGGGATACCTCTTCGGCGGGGTCGCTCCGGTGGTGTTCGGCACGTCGGAGGTGCGCCTCGGGTCCCGGTCCCGCAACGTCACCGTCCTGGGAGTAACCCCCGATTTTTCCCCGGTCCGCAACATCCACGTCGAGGTCGGGAGCTTCGTCACGGACGCGGACGTGGAGGCGAAGCGGAGGGTCTGCATGCTCGGCCGGACCGTCAAGCGCGAGCTGTTCGGAAACGCCAGCGCGCTGGGCGAGGTGGTCAAGATCTCGGGGGCGCGGTTCCGCGTGACGGGGATCATGGAACGCAAGGGGGTGAGCCTGGGATTCGACATCGACGACATCGTCTTCATCCCGGTGCGGTCGGCCATGGACATCTTCGATACCGACGCCCTCGTCGAGATCCTCATCTCCGTGCGGAACAAGAACGACATCGACTCCGGGAAGGAGCTCGCCCGGTCGCTCCTGTTCAAGAACCACAACCGTCACGAGGACTTCACGATCACCAACCAGGCGGCCATCCTCTCCTCGCTGTTCACGATCCTGGACACGCTCACCTACGTCCTCGGCGGGATCGCGGCCATCTCGCTCCTGGTCGGCGGAATCGGCATCATGAACATCATGCTGGTGACCGTGAAGGAGCGGACGAACGAGATCGGGATCCGGAAGGCCGTGGGAGCCCGGAACCGCGACATCCTCATCCAGTTCCTGATGGAGTCGACCACCCTGTCCGCGGCGGGAGGGTTTTTCGGCGTGCTCGTCGGGACGCTGGGGGCGGGCGTCATCCGGATCCTGGTCCCCAAGCTCCCTGTGGCGATCCCGCCATGGGCCGTCGTCCTGGCCTTTACCTTCTCCGTGTTTGTCGGTATCTTCTTCGGGGTCTACCCGGCGCGGAAAGCGGCCACGCTGCACCCCATCGAGGCGCTGAGATACGAATGACGAACCCGTCGCTGCGCGTAGGGCGCATCCCCTACGCGAACCTGGTCCCGATCTTCCACGCCCTCACCACCCACTTCTCGCTCGAGGACGTCCGTTTCGTCTCCGGAACCCCGTCGGAGCTCAACCGGAAACTGCGCTCGGGGCTACTGGACATCTCCCCTTCCTCCTCGATCGAGTATGCGAAGCATCCGGACCGGTACCTCCTCTGCCCGGACATCTCGATCGCCTCCCGCTCGAAGGTGATGAGCGTGCTCCTCCTCTCGAACGACCCGCTTTCGAGGATCCCGGACGGCCCCATCGCCGTCACACGTGCGTCGGACACCTCGGTCGTTCTTCTGGAGATCCTGCTTCGGGAATCCCTGGGGAAACGGAACCGCCTCGTCCGGACGGAGTTCCCGCCGGGGAAGGCGTTGCGCCATTACCCCGCCTACCTCGCCATCGGGGACGAAGCGCTGCAGGCAAGGATCTCCGGAACCGCAAAGCATGTGACCGACCTGGGTGAATGGTGGCGACGCGAAACGGGGACGCCGTTCGTCTTCGCCCTCTGGATCGTCTCCCGCGAGGCGCTTTCCAGGCGACGGGAGGCCCTTCTCGGATTCGCGCGGACGCTGCTCACCGCCAAGCGGATCGCCCGGGAATCCCTGACCCGCCCCGAACATCTCCTGATCGGCCCGGACTGGATGCCGAAGGAAATGCGCACGGCCTACTGGAGAAATCTCTCCTACGACCTGAAGGAGGAGAAGCAGGGACTCGTGAAGTTCTACCGTCTTGCGAAGAAGATCGGGCGGATCCCCTCGGAGCCCCCCCTCCGATTCCTCGAACTTCCCTGACCGGCCGCCGTGATAAAATGGGTCCATCCCGCCGGGAGGGCCGCCATGATCCACAAGGACATGAAGATCGAGGACGTCGTTCGGAAATTCCCCCGGACGATCCCGGTCTTCGAGCGTTTCGGGATCGACTGCGCCGGGTGTCAGCTCTCCGAGTTCGAGAACCTCGAACACGGCGCCAAGGTCCACGGAATCAACCTCGAAGAATTTCTGAAACGGTTGAATGAATCGCTGAAGCCGTGACGTCGCTTCAGGCGCGGCGGGTGAACGAAGCCCGGGCGTCGTCGGACTCCCCGACGGTGACCCGGCGAAGGCGCGCCGGCGCGGGGATCTTCCCTTCCATTTCGCCGAAAATGTAGCGTGCGAGGTTCTCGGACGACGGGTTCTGCACGTCGAACGGCGGGATCTCGTTCAGGTACCTGTGGTCCATCCCCGAAAGGATGTCGTGGAGTCTTTCCTTCATCTCCCGGAAATCCATCGCCATCCCCTGCTCGTCCAGGCTCTCCGACTCGACGGTCACTTCCACCTGCCAGTTGTGGCCGTGCAGCCGCTCGCAGTTCCCTCCATATTCCCGCAGGCGGTGGGCCGCGGAGAACGAGGAGCGGATGGTCAGGGTGTATACCTCCATCTTCATGGCTCCGGCAAAGGGGAGAGCACGATCCTGGATTTGGATGTCGACCGGGCGAACCAGTTTCGGATCTCGGCCGCCGCTTTTTCCTCGGAAAGGCTTTTCCGGACCTTCTCCTCGGAGAGCTCCTCCGGGGGCAAGCCCGCGCGGGAGCGCTGCGCGGTCTCGCGCCGCACCTCCCCGTCGTTGACCTCGATGAAGATCGCGATGCGCCGTTCCAGAAAATCCCGCACCAGCAGCCTGCGCGAAAGGAGCTCCCTCACCTCCGTCTCCGTGAGGGACGCCGCGCAGGGGGACGTGCATTTTCCCGTCCTGGAAAGCGCTTCCGCCGTCGAGGATGCGAGCGCCTCGTTGTCCACCGCGCCCAGGCCCAGCTTCTTCGCCTCCTGGAGGACCAGCGTGTCGGCGATGAGCATTTCCCTGGCGCGGGAAAGCGACATCTCCTGCGGCGCCTGCCCCGGAACCGTCCCGCATCGGTAAAAGCAGGCTTCTCGTATAACGTCCGACAGGAAGAGGACCTCGCCGTTGACCGAAGCCGCCACGGACTCGATCCTCCGGTATCCTTCGGGGTCGGCCGCGCACGTGACGGAGAGCGTCAGGAGAATGCAAACCAGAAGGATCGTCCGCATCACCGCAACAGCTCGAAGGAAAGGTCCAGCGCCGGCGCGGAATGCGTCAACGCGCCGATCGAAATCGCGGCGATGCCGGTCCGCGCGTATTCCTCGACGTTGCCGAGATGGATCCCACCGGAGGCCTCGAGGAAAACGCTGCCGCCGAAGCGTCGTACCGCCTCGCGGACCGCCTCGGGGGACATGTTGTCGAGGAGGATCGCGTCGACTCCCTCCCCCACCGCCGTCTCGGCGTCGTCCAGATTTTCCACCTCGACCTCCACGCGGATCAGGGGAGGGGCAACCCGCCGCGCGGCAGCCACTGCCTCGGGGATCCCCCCCGCCGCGCGGATGCCGTTCTCCTTGATCAGGATGCCGTCGGAGAGGGAGAAGCGATGGTTGGCGCCGCCGCCCACCCGCACGGCGTATTTCTCCAGCGCCCGATGCAGGGGGGTGGTCTTTCGGGTGTCCAGAATGCGGGTGCCGTAAGGGGCCACCTTTTCCACGAACCTCGCCGTCACGGAGGCGATGCCGGAGAGCCGCTGCAGAAAGTTCAGCGCCACCCGCTCGCCACGAAGCAGGGAACTTACGGGGCCGCTGGCCTCGCCCGCCCGCTCCCCTGCCGATAGGCCACGTCCCTCCTCCGCAAACGTCACCGAAACCTTCGGGTCGATCTGGCGGAAGACCTCCGCAGCCACGGGGCCGCCACAAAAAAGACCCGGCGCTCCCGCGAGAAAAATCCCGCGGCCAGGCCCCTGAAAAGCAGCGCCGAAGGGATCTCCGAAGGGCGCGTCCTCGTGCAGCGCCGCACGGACCAATTCTTCGAATTCGAGGCGGTGGGTCACGAAAGGTACCGGGTCACCAGTTCCAGGTTCTGGGACAGCTTGGAAAGCTTCTCCTCGAGGTCGTCCTTCCGCGTGCGATGGGCTTCGACGATATCCGCGGGCGCGTTCGCCACGAACTTCTCGTTGGCAAGCTTCCCCGTGACGACGGAATGCTCGGCACCTGCCCGGTCGATCTCCTTGCGCAGACGCCTGGCCTCCTGGTCGAAATCGATGAGCCCCGCCAGGGGGAGGCAGACCTCGATGTCGTTCACGACCGCAGTCGCGTCCTGAACGGGGATGTAGTCGGCATCCTTGTACGTCACCGTTTCCGCGCGTGCCAGGCGTCGCAGGATCTCCTCGTGTTCCCTCAGGAACGCGAGCTCTTCCACCTGGCCTTTGAGCCGGACCTCCACCTTCCTCGCGGGGGAGACGTTCAGCTCGCTGCGGATATTGCGCACCGCCCGGATCACCTCCATGAGATGCCCCATGTTCTCCTCGACGTCGACGTCGGTTTTCTCCGTGTCGACGGCGGGGTAGCCTTGCCGGAGGATGCTGTCCCGCTTCCCGGGCAGCGACTGCCAGATCTCCTCCGTGAGGAACGGGATGAACGGCTGCCCAAGGGCGAGGATCGTCTCGAACACCCGGAGAAGGACCGAGCGC
The DNA here is from genome assembly GCA_001798885.1 of Deltaproteobacteria bacterium RBG_16_64_85. Taxonomy (NCBI): domain Bacteria; class Deltaproteobacteria; species Deltaproteobacteria bacterium RBG_16_64_85. The sequence continues at coordinate 58,434 of MGQW01000011.1, read as the reverse complement.
TGGTTCCGCCGGGCGAGCGGGTCGGCCTCCTGGGAAAGGGACGGCTTGATCATCTCGACGTACCAGTCGCAGAACTCGTGCCACGTGAACTGGTAGAACGCCGAGCCCGCGTCGTTGAAACGGTACTCCTCGATCCCCCGCCGGATCTCGTCGATCACGCGCTGGAGGCGGGAGAGGATCCATCGATCCACAACGGGAAGACCCTCCGGCAGTTCCCTCGGTGTCTCCCCGTCGACGTGCATCCGCACGAAACGGCCGGCCTGGAAGATCTTGTTCATGAAGTTGCGGTATCCTTCCACACGGTCGTCGGACATCCGGATGTCGCGCCCCTGCGCCGCCAGCGCCACCAGCGTGAAGCGGAAGGCGTCGGTCCCGTATCGGTCCATCACCTCGAGCGGGTCGATGACGTTTCCCCGGGTCTTGCTCATCTTCTCCCCCCTCGCGTCCCGAACGAGGGCATGGATCACGACGTCGCGGAAGGGGGCCTTCCCGGTGAACGCGATCCCCATCATCATCATTCGCGCGACCCAGAAGAAGAGGATGTCGAACCCGGTCACGAGGGCGGAAGTCGGATAGTACCGCGCGAGGTCGGGGGTCGCTTCCGGCCATCCCAGCGTCGAGAACGGCCACAAAGCCGACGAGAACCACGTGTCGAGGACGTCTTCCTCCTGCCGGAGGCTCCGGGAGCCGCAGGAGACGCAGCGGTCCGGCGTCTCCACCTCGACCGTCGTATGGCCGCAGTCGGCGCAGTGAACCGCGGGGATCCGGTGTCCCCACCAGATCTGCCGCGAGATGCACCAGTCGCGTATGTTCTCCATCCAGTCGAAATAGGTCTTCTCCCACTGGGGGGGGATGATGCGGGTCTCTCCGGCCCTCACGGCGCGGATCGCCGGCTCCGCCAGGGGCTTCGCACGGACGAACCACTGGATGCTCTCCGCGGGCTCGACGACCGTCCGGCACCGGTAGCAGTGGCCGACGTTGTGGAGGTACGGCTCCTCCTTCACCAGGAGATCTTCCGCCTTGAGCTTTTCCACGACGGCTTCGCGGCAGGCAAGCCGATCCATCCCGGCGAAGGCCCCCGCCTCGTCCGTCATCCTCCCGGACTCGTCGATGACCCGCACGGAAGGGAGCTCGTGGCGCCTGGCCACCTCGAAATCGTTCGGGTCGTGAGCGGGAGTGATCTTCACCGCCCCGGTCCCGAACTCCCGGTCGACCATTTTGTCGGAAATGAGGGGGATGGGCCGGTTCATGAGCGGAAGACGCAGCGTCGCCCCGACGCGGCCGGCAAACCGCTCATCCGCGGGGTTCACGGCAACGGCGGTGTCGCCCAGCATCGTTTCGGGACGGGTCGTCGCCACGACCACGCTGCGGCGGCCGGACAGCTCCGGATAGCGGATGTAGTAAAGGGCCCCGCGGGTCTCCTCGTAGCTCACCTCGATGTCGGAGAGGGCCGTGAGGCAGCGGGGGCACCAGTTGATGATGTAGCGTCCGCGGTAGATCAGCCCCTTCCGGTACAACCGGACGAAGGCCTCCCGGACGGCGCGGGAGAGTCTTTCGTCCATCGTAAACCGCTCCCGCTCCCAGTCGCAGGATGCACCCAGGCGCTTCAACTGCCGCAGGATGACGCCGCCACTCTCCTCCTTCCACTTCCAAACCCGTTCGACGAACTTCCCCCGCCCCAGGTCCTGGCGGAGGATTCCCTCCTTGGCAAGCAACTGCTCGACCACGTTCTGCGTGGCGATCCCGGCATGGTCGGTTCCCGGCAGCCAGAGGGCGTTGTGACCCAGCATGAGATGATAGCGGATGAGCACGTCCTGGAGCGTGACGTTCAGCGCGTGTCCCATGTGCAGGGAACCGGTGATGTTGGGCGGGGGAATGACGATCGAATACGATTCACCCGGACGGGCCGGGTCGGCGTGGAATAACCTCCTGTTCAACCAGTAGGCGTACCACTTCTCCTCGATCCCTTTCGGGTCGTAGGCCTTATCCGGTTCCTGACCTGTCATCCGGGGGGTTTTTTTTCGGTCTGCTCGCGGATCCGGGAGATCTCCTCGCGGATCAGCATCTCCGCGGTCGAGGGAATGACTTCCCACGCCACCGCCTCGACGGACTCCCGGATCTTCGCGGAAAATTCCGCCACGATGCGGTCCATCTGTTCCCAAAGGACCTTTTCCACGGTTTCCGCAGCCACTTTTTCAAAGATTTCCTGCGCACGGGCGGAGAACTGCTCCCGCAACGCGCTCTCCATTCCGGCCGCTGCGGAGGGACCGATGGGGGATGCGACAACTTCTGACGTGATGGGGCGCTCGGATTCCTTCTGCAACTGCTCCACCTCCTCCAGGTCCTCGAGTTCCTCTAGTTCCTCGACCGACTCGATCGCCTGAGACAGGTCGGTCACGGCCCCCGGGGCGTCGGTGAATGGTTCCCCCTCGATGTGCGCAACCGTCGGCGCCGGCTCCGGGGGAGCTTCCAGGAAGGCCTCCTGGGGGGGTTCTTTTGGAGTTTCCTCGAGCTCTTCCAGGGAGACGTCGAATTCCCCCAGGGACAGGCCTCCTTCCGTCTTCCCCGCCGTCACGGAGACGCCAGGCAGGAGATCCTCGCCCTGCTTCGCCGCGGCAGTCGAGACCTCCTTCCCGCTCACCTGTTCCACCTCCTCCAGGACGTCGCTGAAGTCCCATGGTTCCTCGGCAGCAGGAGCGGCCTCCCCCTTTTCCTTCCGGGCGGTCTCTTCCGTGCTCCTAAAAAGTTCCTGCACCTTGTCGATCAGTTCCCGGGATTCGAACGGCTTGAAGAGAACCCCCCCTGCGCCGCTCTCTTTGTACCTCCCCTCGTCGAAGGGAGAGAGCATCCCGCAAAGGATGAGGACGGGGCACGCCCTGGTTTTTTCGGAAGCCCTTAGCTCCTGCGCCACCCGAAATCCGTCCTTGCCGGGCAGGGTCACGTCGACCACAACGAGATCGGGAGCGGTCTCCTCCGCGAGCCGGACGGCGTCGTTGCCGTTGTCGATCGTCGTCAGGGAGATGTCCGATTGCGCAAAGGTCAGCTCGAACACCTTCCGGATCGTCAGGCTGTCTTCGGCAAGAAGTATCCTTTTCCCCATGGGCCCTCCGAATTGCCCACCATTCTAGGAGGAATCCGGCAGTTTTTCAATGAAAACAAGGTCGATTTCGCCTCGGTCCACGTCGGCGCGCCGGACCCTCACCCGGAGCCGGTCCCCAAGGGAAAACCGGGTTTTCCGGAGAGCGCCAACCCACTCCCCGCGATCCCCGGAATACCGGTAATCGTCATCCCGAAGCGTGGAGATATGGATGAATCCCTCCGCATAGCATTCGACGAGTTCGACGAAGAACCCGAAGGCCAGGATGGAGGAGATCACTCCGGTGAAGGTTTCCCCCACCCTCGTCGAAAGATAGAGCGCCTTGGCGCGTTGCTCGACATCGCGCTCCGCGTCCATTGCTGCCCGCTCCCGGGCGCTCATGTGCCGGCCGATCTCGTCCCCCTTTTCCTTGAGCGCCGCGGCGTAGGCAGACAGGCTCTTCTCTCCCAGCGCGGCCCTGAGCACCCGGTGGACGATCAGGTCGGGGTACCGGCGGATGGGAGAGGTAAAATGCGTATACCGGGACAGCGCCAGCCCGAAATGACCCAGCTGCTCGGGGTCGTATCGCGCCAGCATCAAGCTGCGCAGCATCAAAAGGTTGATGGTTTTCTCGTATTTTCCCCCGCGGGCAGCCTCTGCCCAGCCCTGCAGACGGGAAGAGACGTCGCGACGTTCGACGGCCTTCACCCGCCGAAGCAACCGTGCGGCGGTCTCCTCGAACTCTTCCATCCGATCTTCGGTCGGAGGCTCGTGGATTCGGGACAGGAACGTGAGTCCCTTCTCCGAGAGGAACTCCGCCACTGCGGCGTTCGCAACCAGCATGAACTCTTCGATGAGCCGGTGGGACTCCCGGCGGGGGACCGCCTCCACCTTCACGGGAAGGCCGCCGTCCACCACGACCTTTGCCTCGGGAAGGTCGAAGTCGAGCGCCCCGCGGTCCATGCGGGCGAGGGTCAGCCGGCCGGCCGCGATCTCCATCCGCCGAAGCATCTCCCCGACGTCCGGGGAGATCTTCCCCCTCCCGAGGCGTGGCGAAGAACCGCCGAAAAATGCGTGGACCTCTTCGTAGGTTAGCCTTGCGCGGCTCCGGATGACGGAGGGATAGAAGGAAGCCCGGCCGGGACGGCACTGCGGATCGAGAGGTATCTCCACGGTCATCGTGAAGCGGTTGACCCCCGGTTTCAGGCTGCAAACCCCCTCCGAGAGCGCGGTGGGAAGCATCGGGACGGCTCGATCCGGGAAATAGACGCTGGTGCCACGCGCGTAGGCGTCACGGTCGATCTTCGACCCGATCGTTACGTAATGGGAGACGTCCGCGATGGCCACGAGAAGACGAGTACGCCCGCGCTCCTCCACGAGACAGACGGCGTCGTCGAAGTCGCGCGCATCTTCACCGTCGATGGTAACGTAAGGAAGGGCCCGCTGGTCGATCCGCTGGAGGCCGTCCCACCTCCCGCCTTCCCCCTGGCGCTCGCCGGGGAACCGGACCGTCTGCGGGATCTCCTCCGCTCCCCGAAGCGCCCCGTCCGAGAACTCCACGGGCAGGTCCCGCGCACAAGAGACGGCGAGAAAGATCGTCTCCATGGTGTGGTCCTTCCCGAGGACACGGAGGATCCGGGCCCGCCCCTCGTCCCCTCTGCCCGGGTACCGGTCGATTTCCGCGAGGACCAGATCCCCCGGCCCAGGTTTCAAGGCATGGGGAATCGTCACGGGAAGGTGAAGGTCTGCCTCGCGGTCCCTGAACCGGATGAACGCCCGCTCGCCGATCGGGGAGTACCTTCCCACGAAGGCGCGGATCCCTCGCTCCAGGACCTGTACGATCCGCCCGTAGGGGGGGGCGCCGCCCCTTCGACGCTCCAGCCGGACACGGACACGGTCCTTGGGCCAGGCGCCCGAGAGTGCATGACCGGGGATGCGGATCGCCGGCTCGTCGGGAGCATCGGGAATGACGAGGGGTCTCCCCTCGCGCGTAAATCGCAGGCGTCCCTCCCGGACGGGCCCGGCGTGCTCCTTTTCCCCCGGGCGGGAAGGGGCGCGGTACGGGGTTTCAGGCCGCCCGGAGTCTTCCGGCGCGGGGCTGCGCCGGAACTTCCCCTTCCCCCGCCGGCCGTACCCTTCGCCCACGCTTTTCAGCGCGCCCCGGAACAGCCGGCGCTCCCCCTTGGAAACACCCGCAAGCCTGTACCAGTCATGGACGTTGGAAACCGTGGCGCGAAGGGCTTCGGCGTTCCGCCGGAGCCATTCCTCCCAGTATTCCTTATTCTTCAATTGCATCCCTTTCATCCTACATTTTGCCGGTAAACACGGATAGCGATTTGCTATAATCCTATGTCCGCGGTTCGAGTGCCGAAGTGGCGGAACTGGCAGACGCGCTAGATTCAGGGTCTAGTGTGGGCAACCACGTGGGGGTTCAAATCCCCCCTTCGGCACCACAACCAGGCTTTATCCCACAACCATTGCCATTACTGGGGATTTGAACGCGAGCTGCCGTGAGGCCAGCCCCACTCCCGGACGAAGTGCGCTCCCTGGGGTACCCCGCTCGCTATCTCCGGAGGGGTAAGTGCGAGATCGCACGAGGCTCATCGGGCAAATCCCCCCTTCGGCACCAAGGATTCCGGGGTTTTCGATTTACCAGTTTTTTTGAGCAGTGAACGCCACGCCCTTCGAGACGGGAATAATCCCGACATGTATCTTTCCTTCCCGCCGATCATCTCCCTTTTCGACAGCGGCGCTGCTCAAATATGCAAGATACCACCCCAATGCCGCCTGGGAAAAATAGTGCTCGTCGTCGTTGATCCGGGACATCCCCGCCAAAGTCGACAGCCCGTAAAAGACCCCCTTCCTATAGGTGTTTTCGCTCATCTTCGCGGCAGTGATAAATGGGATACCGCCAATGAACGCGTGACCGCTGGCCCCATGCGAATTGCGAAACGGCCTCCAATGGGAATCTCCCTCTGTCGGCCGGTCTGCCCCTGTTGCCTCCTGGAAGAACAAGAGAGCAGGGGCGCCAACAACTGTCGCCCTGAACGATTTTTGAGCCCATTCCTCCACCGTCGGATTTCGAAGCAACAAGCCGGTTCCATAGGTGCCGATGTAGACCGGTACGGCAACAAGCGCGGTTCCAGGCACCTTGAAAATTTTCCCCGCATCGTCCGTTCCTTTGCTTCGAATGTTTTCCTGGTACTTGTCGCGGATCTCCCGATCGATCGCCGTATTGGCGACGATCGCTGCGCCTCCGAGTCCGATCCCCAGCACGATCAGGTTCGTGCGATCCAGATAAAAATTCCCGATGTCCGTTTTAACGGTTTCGAGCGCCCGGGAAATCGACGAGACTTCATCCGCGAGACATTGCTGTCCGAGGGGGAAGGACAACAGGACCAGGCCAAGAAATACTCGGAGGAGTCGATTCATCGCAAGCCTTTCTCTCCATGAATTGCAATCCGGGTGGCAGAGAATCACCCCCAGGGTAAAGTCCTCGACCAGGAAGTGACCGATCGGTTATCGATTGGGATACTTACGGGAAATTTCCTCTTCGGTCTATCTCTTTTCCCTCAACTCCCTTACGGCGGCCTGCCTGGCCTCCAGCGGAAACGAATCGGTCTCCTCCAGGGCCGCCACTTTCAGGGCCGTCAGCACTTGAAGTCTGCCGATCTTCTTCCAGCCGCTTCGCCGCAACGCGCCCGACGGTTCGTCCATCCGGGCCAGGAGCCGATCGTTCAGTCTTTTGGCAGCTCCTTTCGGACCCCGAAGGACGCACTCCGGGCAGATGGTTCCGTAGAGGAGCACCTTGTCGCGGATCTGCATGCCGATTTTCTTCACGGTATACCTCCGTCTGCAGCAGCCGCATTCCAGGGATTCTCCCGTCGCCGCGGGATGCATGACCAGAACAACGGTCGCTCCCTTCTTTTCTCCCGGGGGTTTCAGTTCCCGGGGATCCTGAGAACGGCCTCGCAGCCGCCCGTCGGCGGATTGGCCACGGAGACCGTCCCTCCCATTTCCGCCGCCAGGTACCGCGCAAGGGGGAGACCCATGCCGGCGTGTAGAGACCCTTTCTTCGTCGTGAAACCCTCCTCGAAGATCCGCTGGGCGATCTCGGGGGGAATTCCCGGCCCCTCATCGGTCACGGCGAATTCCCACCCCCCATCCCGCAGGGAAACCTCCAGTCGGAGAGTCCCCCCTCCAGGCGCCATCGCCTCCGACCCGTTGAACATCAGGGCGAGCAAGGCAAGGGCAAAATCCCTGCGGTCGGCGGTTATAAGACCCCGGGGGAAATTTTCCGGCAAGGCCAGGGCCACGTTGTTCCGCCCCAGGTCGTAGCGGGAGAAAACGAGACTTTCCCGCAGCGCCTCCGCGGGTGAGAACCGCTCTCGGACGGGATCGTGGGGACGGACGTATTGGGAGAAATACCGGATGAGGCTGTTGATCTTTTCCCCCGCGTTGAGGATCTTGCCGACACTGTCCAGCGTCTTCTTCTCGCCTCCGCCCGAGATCTGGATCAGTTCAGAGAAGCCGAGGATGACGCTCAGGTAGTTGTCGACCTCGTGCGAAACTCCCATCACCATCCGCCCGAAGAGCGAGAGGCGATAGTTTTCCACCTTGTTCCTATCCATGGTTTTCTCCCGTCGGGATCACAGCTGCTCGCCCAGCACTCCCCCGGGCCCCCGGCGTTTCGACTCGTACATCAGCCGGTCCGCGACGTTCAAAATGTTCTCGCGCCCGGAGGAATCGGGCAGGCAGGCCGCATATCCGATGCTCGCGGTGAACGTGATCGCGCTCCCCTTCCCGGTGTCCATCCGGACCTCGGAAATCCCCGCCGCGATCCGGCCTGCGATGGTGGTGGCCGCCACCAGGTCCGTCTCCGGGAGGATCACGGCAAACTCGTCCCCCCCGTACCGCGCCGCGATGTCGCTTTTCCGCAGGTGCGCGCAGAGCACCCCCGCCGTCATCAGGAGGATCCGGTCCCCCACCACATGCCCGTAGGCATCGTTGATCCCCTTGAAGCCGTCCAGGTCGAGCATGATGACGGAAAGCGCACGCCCGTACCGCGCTGCCCTTTCCAGCTCGATCTGGATTTTTTCATGGAATGCTCCGTGGTTGTACAGCAGGGTGAGGGAGTCCTTCTCGGCAAGCGTCTTGACGAAGTGGAACAGGTCGGCGTTCTCGATGGCGATCGCCAGGTAGGAAGCGAGTACGCGCATCGTCGCAAGCGATTCGGCGTCAAATGCGTTCGGCAACGGCTGGTGTACGTTCAGTACACCGATCGCCCTCCCCTTGGACAGGAGCGGCACGCACATGAAGGAGCGCACGTCCATCCTCCTGCCTCCGTAATAGAGGAACTCGGAAGAGGAGCGGACATCGGGGAGGTAAATCGGCTCCCCCGTCTCGAACACCCTTCCCGAAACGCCTTCGCCGGTGGCGATCTCGAACTCTCCGGCAAGGTCCGAGGCCATCCCTGCCCCCGCCCGGCAGGTCAGCATCCGGGTGTCGGGGTTGTAGAGAAGGATGGCGAAGTCGTTGAGCCCCAGGGTCCGCATGACCCGTTCAGGAAGGATCCGGAAGAGCTCCTCGGCGTCGAGCGTCCCTGCGATGGCGGTGGACACGTCGTAGATGGTGTGCAGGTCCTGGATCTTGGACTCGAGATGGACCTTGGTCTCTTCCAGGTCGCGCCGGAGCATCTCCACCTGGCGAAGCTTTTCCTCCCTTTCGCCGATCCCCCGTTCCAGCTCCACGAGCGCCCGGCCGTATCTCTCCGCCGCAACCGCGGCGAGAGGACTGAGAATGCCCGCCTCGAGGGGAATCGGATTCATTCCCGCAGTGGAAACTTTTTCCCTCCAGCGTTCCGCGGGCCGGAAGACCCTGTACTCCAGGAACAGGTACAGACCGCCGCCCATGAGCAGTTCCCCCAGGACGGCCGGCAACAGCCCGGATCCCGCAGAAAACGCTCCCGCGGAAAGGAAACGGCCGGCCAGGAGGGTGCAGGCGATCACCCCCAGCACCATGGCCACGAACGGAAATCTCCAACGAATCATTGAATCCAGTGGACGGTTCCTTCTCCCCTGTGCTTTGCCCGCGTCAGGTGCAAGTTACCATGATTTCCGCATGACGAGGAAGGCGGAAAACAGAAGGAAGCGGTGCCCGCGCGGGCGTAAACCCGGGCCGCCGTCAGAAAACGGCTCCGATCGTAAAGTGCCATTCGGATTCCGATTCTCCATCCCGGCGGTCGAGCTTCCATCCATTGTCCAGGGCGATCGGCCCAATGGGGGTCACGTACCGGAGGCCGAGACCCGCGCTTTTCCTGAGGTCGAAGCCGGCGTTCGGGATTCCGTGGAGCCACACGCTTCCGGCGTCGACGAACAGGGCCACGTTGAATCCGTACTGCAGCGGGAGCCGGAACTCCGTGTTGAGGTTCACCATGTAATTCCCGCCGATGGCCGTTCCGTCAGCGGCCTGGGGGCCGAGCGATTCCTCCTTGAACCCGCGGACCGTCGTCCGCCCCCCGAGGAAGAACCTCTTCTGGATCGGGACTTCCACGGTGTCGCGGAGGGGCCGGATGTATCCCCCCCGCCCGGACACGACGAACGTGTTCTTCCGGAGGACCGGGAAATACCAGCTGGACTGTCCCGTCAGCTTGTAGTAATCGACCTCGGACCCGAAATAGTAGGAGGCCAGCTCGGCGGTGCCCGAATTGAACGATCCGTGACGCGGGTTGAAGGGATCGTCCCGCAAATCGAGGACGGCGAGCGTACGCACCGCCGCGATGTTGGCACTCCCCTGGTCTTCCGGCGACAGGATGGCGCCGGCCGCCACGTTGAAGACGTGGTCCCGCGAGACTTCGTACTGGAAGGACAGGGAGGACCGCTCGAAGAAGGTCTGGGTGATGCTCGCGATGATGCTGGCTTTCCGGAGGCTGAAGCTGATGCGCTCCGCCTCCTGGTAGTAGGCGGTGAGGCCACCCTCCCATTTCCACCGGTTTCCGAAGATCCAGGGCTCCCGCAGGTCCCCGATGTACTTCTGCTCCTTCTGGCTGGCGGAAACTCGGGACGAGAACGACCGCCCCTTCCCGTCGAGGTTCCGGTTTTTGGCGCCGACGAATCCCCTCACCCCCGTATCGGTTCCATACCCCGCCCCGAACTCGATTTCGAAAAAGAACGTCTCCTCCACTTCGACGACCAGATCCAGGATCCCCTCGGCCGGCCGCTTTACCTTCTGGATCCGTACGCTCTTGTACAATCCCGTCCCGAAGACCGCCCGCTGGAATTTCAGCAGGTCCTTCTCTCCGGCAGGTGACCCCTCGGCGATGCCGACTTCACGAAAGACCACCACCGGGTCGGTCAGCAGGTTCCCCTGGACCACGACCTTCCCCAGCCGGTACCGCGGCCCCTCTTCGATGCCGAACTGGGCCACCGTCGTATCCTTCCCCTCGTCGAAGAGGAGCTGCGTCGTAATCCGGACATCCAGGTATCCCGAATCCCGGTAATGTGCCGCGATGCCCTCCTGATCCTTCTCGAGACCCACGTAGTCGACGAATTTCCCCTCCCGGTTGTCGACGTGAGCCATCAGCTCGTTCCGCAGGAAATGGTCGTTTCCGCGGAAACGGATCTCCCGGAGGAGGTAGCGGGCGCCTTCCTCGATGCGGATCGTCTCGGTGATGCCGCCGCTTTCATCCCATTGGTTGTCGACGGCGTTGATACGGGCGCGGACGAACCCCTCCTTCTGGTAGAGCCCGACCAGGGCGTTCAGGTCGTCGTTCCACTCCTCCTCGCGGAGTTTCCCCGAGCCCGTGAGGAAGGAAAAGATCCCCTTCTCCTCGGACGTCATCTGCTTCCGAAGCTGCTGGTCGGACAGGTTCGCATTCCCTGCGAACCGGATCTTCTTCAGGTAGCCTGTCAAGTCTTCCCGCACCGTGATCTTCAGCTGGCGAAAGCCATCGCCTCCTTCCGTGACGTCGACCTCCACCTCCGCCCGCAAGAACGCACGCTCCCGGTAGAAAGCAAGCAGACGGTCGCGCAAGTCGTGCACCAGCCCACCCTCGGTCGTTTCCTCGTCCCCGTAGATCCCGCACGCATCTTCCAGTCTTGAGACCGAGATTCGCTTTGGCCCTTCCCACAGCACGCTGTACCTCGGCCCCTCTTCGACACGGGCGGAAAGGCAGAAACCCTCGCCGTCCTCGCAGACGACATCCGCCTCGGAAATGTGCACGGTGAGGAAGCCCGATTTCTTATAAGCGACCCGCAGCTTCCGGATCCCGTCCTCCCAACGTTTATAATCGAAGGGGGATCCGCGGGATGCCTCGAGCATTTCGCGCAGTTTGTCCTGCGTAAAGAAAACGGCCCCGGGGAGGCTGACACTGCGCACCACGGCGGGAGGCCCCTCCCGCACGTCGATCCGCACCTTTCCGGCGCCGTTTTCCAGATTGCAGGTGGCGGAAACGGAGACGGCGGCAGAAGTGAACCCCTTCCGCCGCAAAATCTTCTTCACCGACTCCTCGGCCTCCCGGAAGTCGCGCTCTTCCAGGGAAGTTCCGCGCCGGATGCGGGATGCCGCCAACACCTGGGCGGAGGGCACCTTCCTGGCCCCCGCAACCTCGATTTCGCTGATCGCCGGCGAGGGATGGAGGTAGAAAAGAACGTCCGTCTTCCCCCCCTCCTCCCGTGCATAGGCGACAACCTCCCGGAAGATGGACTTGGCGTACAGGCCGCGGATGGAATCCCGCACCGCCTCTTCCGTCAGGGGAACCCCCGGGCGGATCGTAACGAGGCCGGCAAGCTCGGCGTAGGAAATGAGATAGGGAGAGGAAACCTGGAAACGCACCGAACCGACGACGGGAGCCCTCTTGCCTTCGGCAGCGACGCTTTCACCCGGGGCCAAGGAAGCCGCGAGGAGGATCCCCGCCGCCACTGCTGCCAGGAGTCGCCTAATCACGGCCACTCAGGAAATCCTTGAACTGTCGATAGCGGTAGCGGATCTTGACATCGGCGCCAAGGTCGCCTTCCGTGGTCGTGGTCGCGCCTTCCCAGGCGCCCGAGAGAAACACGTTCTCCAGAAGCTTGTACTCGGCGGTCGCGCTGCTCTCGGAGGTAGTCCCCAAGCCCGTGGAAACCGAAACCGAAAACCGGTCCCCGAAGGACTTGCCGACGATGAACTTCGGCTCGAAGGACTTGCTGGAGGCGGAAAACCCCGGCTCGATCGCGAACTTGTCCAGCCTCACGATCCCTTGGATCCCCTCCTCGACTCTCCCCTTGTAAGGGCCGAGAACAAGAGTGGAGGCTACCCCCGCCCCGACGGCCCCCTCGGACCCGGCCAGCGCATGCGAGGTCACCCCCAGGGACAGGAGGCTCACGATGTCGTTCTTGCTGAGCGGGGGGTCCGACGTAAAGTCCACTTCATACTTTTCGAGTGTCCCGGTCACACTCACGGTGACCGTCACGTTCCCCTTCTTCGTTTCCGCGCGGGCGTCCAGCCTCGGATTGTTCCGCCGAGGATCCTGGAACTCCACGCTGACCCGCTTCAGGTCGTATCGGTTCCCCTGGTATTCGACGGTTCCCTCGGTGACCTCGAAAGCCCCGAGAACGATGACCCGGTAGATGTCCCCGACGACCTTGAACTCTCCCTTCGCGTCCGCGTCGGCGAGATTGTTTTTTATTTTGATCGTCCCGTCCGTAATCACGTTGACATCCAGCCGGACCCGGAATTCGGACGTTTCCCGGCGCGCCGTCACATCCGCAAGGCGCTTACGGAAGTCGACGAGCACCTTTTCCGGGCGGAGCGTCTTGGTGTACCGCGCGGATTGCACTTCGACGTCCCCCGTCACGAGGAAATCGTCGTAGGGGCCCAGGAGCTCCACGTGCCCCTGCAGGACGGGACGGAAATCCTCGGGGTAAGGAAACCGCATGTCGAAAAAATCCACGGAAAAAAACAGCCTCTGGTGAGCGTTGAAGCGGAGCGGAAGCTCTCCTCTTCCGTCGAGGTATCCCCCGCCGCTCCTTCCCTCGAAATGCTCGAAGATGAGCTTTTCGCGGCTGATGACCGCATCCGCCCGCATCTCCTCGAACAACTGGGCATACCCGCGGAAGGAGAAGACCCCGCTGTCGAGGCGACCGGTCCCCACGATCGAGGGGTCGTCCCACTTTCCCGTTAGCCTCAGGTCGAGCTGCATCGTGCCGTCCAGCCGGTCGAAGACGTCGGTGACGAGGCGGATTGCGGCAGCCGGCAGCTTTCCCTCCATGTGGACGTCGAGATCCCCTTTCCAGGAAACCTTTCCCGACACGTTCAACGGGTGGCCCGCTGCCGTGAGGGCGCCCCCCGCCCAGCGGATCCCCTCCGTGGACAGCTGCGCCGAGATCCCTTTTCCGGAGAGTTCGAATCCCCCGTCCCTGTAGGTGAACTGGCGGACTTCGAAAGATCCCGTGGTGTTCGAGAGGGCCCGTAGCGACCCGCCGATTTCCACTCCGCCGGACAGGGCGAACCGGGCTTTCCTTTCCTCCTTCCCCATCCCGTTTCCCGCGGTCCCGAAGCCGAAGGGGCCTTCCACCCGGAATCCGAAAGGTTCCCTGAGGTTGACGGAGAACGCGAGGCGGGTGTCGGGTCTGCGGGTCCAGATCTCCCCCGCGATGGCATCCCCGTTCTTTTTCCCGCTCACGCGCAGTTCCTCGAACGCCACTCCCGAAACCGACGGAGCATCGCCCGACAGGGAGAACCGGAGCACGGAAACCGCTTCCGGCGGGAAGGGATTCTCCGAGAGAAACTTGCCCGTTAAAACGGTCCCCTCCGCCTCGGCGCTCCACTTTCCTGCCGATGCAAGACCCGACCGCCCCGCCGCGGAGAGGAGGAAGTCCGTGGGGACCCCGCTGGCAGCGCAGGTGAAGTTCACCGGCCACTCGCCCCCCCGGCGCACGTCCGCCGTCATTCGCATCGCGGGGGATTGCGCTTCGATGCGGAAACGGCCTGCGGAGGCGCCGAGGGATCCCTCCGCGGATACCCCCTCCAGCACCGCATTGTCGATCGACAGCCGGGAGGCGGAGGCGGATAGATGGTCCAGTTCCCACACCCGATCGTAGCCCCTCGCCGAAAAACGGATGCTTGCCTTCCCTTGGAGGGACGGTTCTTTTCCGCGCGCGAAGAGGGAGATCGCCTGGCCGAGGTCGAGCCGTTCGATCGTTCCCGAAATTTCCGCCAAACCGTTTTTCCCTTCCCCCCCCACCCGGAGCGCCCCCTCCTCCATCTTCCCGTCGACGGTCGCCTTCCAACCTTCTCCGGACCCTGAGCGGCTCCATCCCCCCTCCAGGGAAACCTCGCGGACTTTGATCCCCTTGAGCCGAAGCTCGGGGGAATGCAACGAGCCCGTGAAGGAATCGGCCTCCCTGGCGATGGAGATCTGCAGGTCGCCGGATCCCGATCCGGCCAGCCCCGCAAGAACCCGCGCCGCCTCCGGCGGTTCCCTCCCCGGGGAGCTCAGTGCGGCCGTGACCCAGCGGTTGCCCTCGGAGAAATCGATGTCGCGCACCGCAACGGCCGCCTCGACCGCGAGGGGCTCGGTGGACAGGGGGCCGGTGAACGTTCCGGTGGCCGTCGCCTTGGCGATCGGGGCCGGGATGTCCGCAACGAAATGGACGGCATCGGCGAGGTCCCCCTCCAGTTTGACCACCAACGGAACGGGTGGGAGCGCTCGGACCGCGAGGGACTTCGCCTCCACCCGCACGGAAACGCGCGGCCGGGCAACCTGCCCGCCGACCTCCCACCTGCCGGCGAGGTTTGCCCAGGACAGGCGGGCGTCCCACCCGTAATCCGATGCCATCCCCCTGGGAATGGAAAACTCCCCCGCCAGCCGGCCGCTTCTTTCCTGCAGGAAGACTTCTCCCGCCCCCGACAGCGTCGATTTCCCCGCGCGAAGCTGAAGCACCGAAACCGCAATCCGGCCGTCGGGAAAAAGGTCCGCCGTTCCGGTTGCGGCAAGCAAAAGCCGGAGATCCGCACCGGTCCCCTTGTCTCCGTCCGTGCGTTCCAGCCCCGCCGGATTCATCCAGGAGAATGCCGCATGAACCCTCTCCCTGCGGTTCCCGGAGAGAGCGATTTCCGCGTCCCCCGCGCCGGCGGGACGCCAAGCGAATCCCCACTCCTTCCATGGAGCCGTGCCGAAAGACGCGCGCGCAAGGGACAGTTTCCCTTCTCCCTGGCCGGAGGCCAGGTCATAGGATCCGCTGCCCGAAAGGGTCCCTCCCAAGAGTTTCCCCTTCAGGGATTCCATCCGGATTTTCCTCTTCGACACCGTCGCGGCAAGCTCCGCCTCCACCGCTGTGTTGCCGCGGAACCGGCCGTTGTGGAGGATCAGCCTCCCCGAGCCTGTGGGATCCTCCAGGTTCCCCGCCAGTTCGGCGGAGTAATCGACGTTCCCATTTTCTGCGAGTTTACCGATCCAGCGAGCATAGGGGGCACCCGCGGAAATCCAGCGGGCCAGGTCGACGTCGCCCGACAGTTTCACGTCGCCGGACTTCCGGGAAGGTTCCACGAAGCCCGAGATCCTCACGGTGGCGGACGGTCCCGAGGCCCGGATTTTCCGGATGCGGAGCACGCCTTCCTGGTCGATCAGGTCCGCCTCCAGGGAGGCGAACGGCCATTGCCCCGCTCCCGCGTCGGGGAGGACGATCTCCCCCGAAACCTCTTCCGCCTTGAGGAAAAGTCTTGTCCCGAGGAATTTCACCTCGCGGAGGCGCAGTTCCGGGACCCTTGCTTCCCACCGTTTCAGGGGTCCGAACGGTCCGATGCGGACGTTTCCCCCGAGGAGAAGGATTTCCGGCATCGGCCCCGTCCGCTTGCCGGCACGCAGCCGGTCGATCACCGGCCGATCCGCTTCCTCGGCGTGCAGGGTGAACTTCCGGAGTCGGATGCGGGAAACCGGGGAATCGCCGGAGACCAGGCGTCCGGGAGAAAGGGAGACGTCGACGCTTTCGGCCCGCAGGAGCTCAATCCCCGGCCGCTCGTCCACGACAACCAGGTTGTCCAGCGAGACTCGCGGGTACAAAAGATGGAAGCGGAGGTTCCGGTACGAAACCCGTAGCCCGTTCCTTGCGGCCTCCTCCCGGATCGCCTCCTCTGCCTTGCGCAGTTGGTCGGGGATCTCGCGGGAAAGCCGCCATGCCCCAAACGCCAGGAGGACGACGAGGAGGAGGCCTCCTGCCGTCCACCACGCCCATCGCCTCGACATGACTACCAATTATAGAGGAAATCGTCGAAAAGCGAAGAGCCCCTTCCCCGCTGGAGAAGAGGCTCTTCGTTTCACCGGGACGCGTTCCCGGGAATCATCGAATGGAGCGGGCGACCGGATTCGAACCGGCGACGTCAAGCTTGGGAAGCTTGCATTCTACCCCTGAATTACGCCCGCCTGTTCACCGTTTTTTATCACGGGAACGAAGGGAAATGCAACCCTGTCGCGACGGAGGAACTTTGCCGCCTACGGGAGGTCGTGCTCCACGCGCGAGGCGACGTCCCGGTATTGGGGCGCCTCCTCGAAAATCGATCGGAAGATCTCTTTCGATTCCTCGTCCTTCCCGTCGCGCGACAGCAGCACCGCCTTGTGGTATCGCAGGTCCCGGATTTCCGACTCCGTCAAGGACTCCGAGGAAAGGACCTCGTCGAGCGTCGCGACGGCCGAGGCGAATTCCCCCTTTGCGGCAAGCGTGTCGGCGAGCAGGGAGGAAGCGCCCAGGAACAGCTCCGGCCTCTGCCGTGCACGGGTGAATTCTCCGACCGCCTCGTCCAGCAGCCCCATCTCCTTGTAGGCGATTCCGAGGTTGTACCGCGCGTCGGGATCGGATTCGCCGATTTCTTCCTGTACCTTCGCCTGGAGCCGCGACACCGCATCGCGGACGATATTGGCCTCCTCTTGGTAACCCGCATCGGACGGCGGAGGTTCCATCGGTTCGGGAGCGGCGGTTTCCGAAGGGGTGGGGGAAGATGCTTTCGGCTCGGCCATTTTCCGCGCCGCGTCGGCGAAGGAGAAGGCGTCCGAAGCCGCCACGTCCCACCCTTCCAGGATCGCGTCGAGGACCCGCTTCATCTCTCCGGCGTCCTCGATGCGCCCCTCTTCCCGGGCCTTCTTGATGACCCGTAAAAGGAGCGAGTTGCCCTCGGAATTCCTTCCGACCCTCAGCCACAGGAACCCGCATGACTCGAGGATCTCCTCGTCATCCCCCGCCGACAGGACCATCGCGGTCAACCGTTCGACAAACTCCGGGACCATCCCCGAGGGGACGACCTGGCGCGCGGCCTTCACCAGTTCGTTGATCGCTTCGTAGAATTTCCGCTGGGAACGCAGGAGATCCGCGATGAACAACGACGGCAGCGGAGACCTCGGGAGACTCTCGCCCGCCTGCCGGAAGAACTCTATTTTTTGATCGTCCGAAACGAACAGGCCCTGGCGGGCGGCCACGCTTTCCATCTCCCCATGTGCGTCCCCCGTGAGCCCTTCCTGCGCAAGCAACCGAATGAGCCACCGCAGGAAATCGATGTTGGACGGGTCGTGCTTGAGCATCTGGCGCAGGACGGCCACGGCCTTCCCCGCGAAACCGTCCTTTTCGTACATCACGGCGGCCCGGGCCAGCTGGTCAAGCCCCTCGACCACCTCCCCCTGGCGGAGGAGGAAGATGCCGAGCTTCTGCCGGGCCTGGGGATCCTGGGGGGCAGCCTGCACGCGTCGCGACAGGGACACCCGGTCCTCCGCCTCCCGGGTGGAGAAGATCTTCTTGATGGAATCGATAAAATCCACTGGTTATTCGCTCCTCAACGCGCCGCGGCCGGCGGTCGCAACGGGGCCTTCCGTGCGTTCAGCCCCTGGCCTTCTCCAGGAAGTTCGTCCAGAGCCGTCCCTCGGTGAAATCGGTATTGTTCATCATTTTCTTGTGGAAATCCGTCGTGGTCTTCACGCCTTCGATCTGGAGCTCGTCGAGCGCCCGACGCATCCGGCTGATCGCCTCGTTCCGGTCCTCTCCGTGAACGATCAGCTTCCCGAGGAGCGAATCGTAAGTGGGAGGGATGACGTACCCGGGATAGATCGCGGTGTCCACGCGCACGCCGAATCCCCCCGGGAAGAGGCAGGAACGGATCGTTCCCGGGGACGGGACGAAGTTCCCGGAGTCCTCGGCGTTGATGCGGCACTCGATGCCGTGCCCCCGGAAATGGATGTCCTTCTGCTCGAACCGGAGCTTCTTCCCGTCCGCGATGCGGAACTGCTCCCGCACGATGTCGACCCCCGTGATCGCTTCGGTGACGGGATGCTCCACCTGGATGCGGGTATTCATCTCCAGGAAGTAGAACTCCCCGTCGGGCACATACAGGAATTCGATGGTCCCAACATTGTTATAACCCACCGCCGTCGCCGCGTCCACGGCCGCCTTCCAGAGACGGTTGCGGATCCGCGCGGGGATGAACGGCGCGGGCGCCTCCTCGATCAGCTTCTGGTGGCGCCGCTGGATCGAGCAGTCGCGGTCCCCCAGATGGATCACGCTGCCGAAGCTGTCCCCCATGATCTGGACTTCGACGTGCCGGGACTGCTCGAAGTATTTCTCGATGTAGACGTCCGGGACGCCGAACGCCGAAAGGGCCTCCGACTGCGCCGTGAGGAATGCGTTGATGAAGGAGGCCGGGCTGTGGACAATCTTCATCCCCCTTCCGCCTCCTCCGGCCGCCGCCTTGATGATCACGGGGAACCCGATATCCTTGGAGATCTTGAGCCCCTCTTCCTCCTCCGTGATCGCGCTGTCGCTCCCCGGGACGACGGGAACCCTCACCTTCTGGACCGCCCGCCGCGCCTCGATCTTGTCCCCCATCAGGCGGATCGCCTCGGAGGAAGGTCCGATGAACTTCACGCCGTAGTTTTCGCAGATTTCCGCGAACGCCGGATTCTCGGCCAGGAAGCCGTATCCCGGGTGGACCGAGTCGGCGTCGGTGATCTCGATGGCGCTCAGGATGGAGGGGACGTTCAGGTAGCTCTCCGAGCTTTCGGGCGGGCCGACGCAGACCGACTGGTCGGCCATCCGGACGTGCATGGCGTCCTTGTCGATCGTGGAATAGATCGCGACGGTCTTGATCCCCATCTCGCGGCAGCTTCGGATGATGCGGACGGCGATCTCTCCCCGGTTGGCGATCAGCACCTTGTGGATCATGCCGTCCCCTTCAGTCCAGCGTGATGTGGAACAGCGGCTGCCCGTAGGCCACCGGCTGCCCGTTCTCGACGAGGACCGCCGCCACCGTGCCGCCGGCGTCGGATTCGATCTGGTTCATGATCTTCATCGCCTCGACGATGCAGAGCACCTGCCCCTTCGTGACGCGCGTGCCGACCTCGACGAACGGAGAGGCGTCCGGTGCGGGGGCCCGGTAAAACGTACCGACGATCGGGGAGACGATCTCCTTGACGTTGGTCTTGGGTGCAGGCGCCGTCTCCGCACGGGAAGGCTCCCCGGCAGGCGCCAGCGGAGGCGGGGCGGGAACGGCCGCGGCCTGGCGGAATTCCCCCCCCGACGGCCCGCGGCGCACCTTCAACACATTTTCCCCCCGGGCCACCTCGAGCTCCGAAACGTCGGACCCCTTCAGAAGTTCCAGGATTTCCTTTATCTCTTTGAGATTCATGTCGTTCCCCTCCAGTGTCCCTACTACGCTCGCTCGATGTAGGTTCCCGTTCGGGTGTCCACCTTGATCTTGTCCCCAACGTTGAGGAACAGGGGAACCTGCACGACGGCGCCGGACTCCAGTTTCGCCGGCTTGCTGCCCCCGCTCACGGTATCTCCCCTCACTCCCGGCTCCGACTCGACGATCCGGAGCTCGATGAAGATGGGAAGGTCGATCCCGATCGGTTCTCCCCGGTAAAAGAGGATCTTGACGGGCAGGTTCTCGATCAGGTAGTTCCCGGCGTCGCCGACGTGGTCCCCGTCGAGGTAAATCTGCTCGTAGGTCGCCGTGTCCATGAAGTGGTACGCATTCTCCATCCTGTACATGAACTGCATGTCCCGGTCTTCAAGATCCGGTTTGTCGACCTTGTCCCCGCTCCGGAAGGTGTGCTCGAGCACGGCGCCCGTCTTGAGGTTCTTCAGCTTCGTCCGGACGAACGCTCCCCCCTTCCCGGGCTTGACATGCTGGAAATAGACGATGATGTACGGGTCCCCTTCGAACTCGATCTTCAGCCCGTTGCGAAAATCCGCTGTTGTATACACGAACCTCTTTCCCCCTCAGCCCAGCGGCGGAACCGCTTTCGGGAGATAGGTGATCCGCTCCCCCCGAGTCCCGGCGACCCGTACCATGTCCTCGAGCCTCACCCCTCCCCTTCCGGGAAGGTAGACCCCGGGCTCCACGGTGACCACCATCCCCTCGGAAAGCCGGTCCTTCGACCGGTGAGAGAGCGAGGGGCGCTCGTGGATGTCCAGGCCTACTCCATGGCCGGTAGAGTGAACAAAATACTTTAAATATCCCGAGCGGTCCAGAGATTCCCGTACGCGGGCGTCGACCTCCCGGCAGAGGATCCCTGGCCGTATCGCCCGGATGCCCGCCTCCTGCGCCCGACGAACGGCGTCGTACGCCTTCCGAAAGGACCCGGAAGGCCGCCCGGGGAGCAGCGTCACCGTTTCGTCCGAGCAGTAGCCTCCCTTCCGTGCTCCGAAATCGATGATCACGGAATCCGCGTCGCCGATCCTGCAGGAGCTGGGGACGGCATGGGGCATCGCGGCACGGGGGCCGGAGGCGACGATGGGCCGGAAGGAGGTCTCCTCCGCGCCCAGGACTTTCATCTCCCGCTCGAGGTCTGCGGCCACCTCCGATTCGGTGCGTCCCCGGTAGCCCCTGGAGAGCACGGCAAGAAGAGCGCACGACGCGGCGACCGCGGCTTCCTCCATCGCGCGGACTTCCCCCTCTTCCTTTCGCATCCGGAGCCCCTCTACGGGATCCGGGAGCGCCACCCACTTCCTCTCGGAGCCGCGGGAGAGGAGCCGGAACAACTCCACGGACAGGTGGCGGGACTCGAATCCGATCCGTGCGGGGCGTGCGTGCCGGATCCGCCGAGTCACCTCCCTCCATTTGCGGTCGGTGATGGTGACGTCCACGCCGCGGACCTCCTGCCGCGACCGCTCGGCATACCGTCCGTCGGTCACCAGCATCGCCCCTTCGGCCGATACCAGGAGGACGGCGTCGCTGCCACCGAACCCGCAAAGGTAGCGGATGTTCGTCAACCGAACGCTGAGGAACAGGTCGATCTTGCGGCGGGACAGGAGGGAAACCAGCCGCCGGATGCGAGGATCACCTGCCGGCAAGTCCGCCCGCTTCCCGTAAATGGTTTACCAGAGCCGAAAGGGCGAGGACGTATCCGTATCCTCCAAAGCCGGCGATCCGGCCCATGGCAACGTCCTCGATGAGGGAGGTCCGACGGAACGGCTCGCGCTTCCCCGGGTTGCTCAGATGGAGCTCGACGGCGGGCACTCCCGCGTAGACCAGGGCGTCGCGGATCGCGACGCTGGTGTGCGTATACCCGCCAGGATTGATCACCAGGCCGTCGAAACTCCCCCGAACTTCCTGAAGCCTGCCGATGATCTCCCCCTCGTGGTTCGACTGGAAGAACTCCACGGCGGCCCTTTCCCGGCGGGCGGCCCGGGCAACCTCGCGCCGGATCTCGTCGAGGGTCCTTTTCCCGTAGACCTCCGGCTCCCGCTTTCCCAGAACGTTGAGGTTCGGGCCGTCGATGAACAGGATGCGGGGACGGACCTGTCGCTTCACAGCATCTCCTTTGCGCGCCGCGCCCCGAGGCGAAGGTAGAAGCGGCACTTCCCGGGGACGGCCCCCGGGTCCGCGACCAGCAGGAGGATGTAGTCCTCCGTCACCTTGCGCACCAGGACGATCCCTTGCTCGCCGGCCAGGAGCAACTCCGAGGCGGGGCCGAGACCGTATTCTCCTGCGATCCGGCCGGACTCCTTGAAAAACTGCGCCATTTCGGCGCATAGGGCGGCAAGATCGCGGCCTTCCGGGGAGATCTGCCACTCCTCGACGACCAGCCCGTCAACCCCCGCCAGCGCACCTCCGTGAACGGAGGCATCCTTCTGGTGCAATCCTTCAATGAGGTTTCGAAAGGTCATATCCATACTCCTTTGCGATCGTGTCGAGGAAAGCTGCGAGGGCCGCGACGGCCCTCCTTTCCTCCTCGTGCGCTTTCTTCCATTCCAGTGCCCGGTGATCCCCCGGGTCGCGCATCAGGATCTCGTCGACGATCCGCAGGGCCGTTTCCTTCTCTCCCTGCTCCCAGTAGACGTTGGCCATCGTGATCGTTCGTATCGGCGGGCCAGGCGGCGGGACACCCGCGACGGGAACGGGGCTCTCCGGAGTGCCCGGCAAAAGGTCGGCCGGACGGATCTCGAAGGCCCCTTCCGGGAGGAGGATCACATCCTCCAGCGGTTCGGGAGGCGCAACGACTTCCCGGGGAGGGGACCGGCGGAGTTCCTCTTCGATTTCGCGGGCCACGCGTTGCACCCCTGCATCCGCTGGGGACTGCTGGAGGACCTCCTTGATCATTTCCCACGCGGCGGTATGCTTCCCGGAGCGGCGATAGGCATCCGAAAGGAGCACCATGGCCCTGAGATCGCTCGGATTGGACTCCACCCGCCTTTCGAGGATCGCTACCGCCTCCTCGTGGCTGCCTCGCTCGATCCGCTCCTGGAGTTCCCTTCCCTCTGCCGGATCGATGCCCGCCTCGCGGCTCCTTCGCAGAATCTCGGCGCGAATCGCTGGCAGCTCCTTCCGCAGGAGCGCAAGAGGCACCCGCTTCAGGGCACAGGCGCCGGGAGCGGTCACCATCGGGAGGTCCACGTCCGACGCGACCCGTTTCTTGTCCAACCCGACTGCCGAGGCGATCGAGGAAAGCGCGAGACCGGGATCGTCGAGGGCAAACCCCATTTCCCGCAACAGGGAAAAGAGACGCTCCTCCACTTCCGGAGGGGTAATTCCCAGCCGTCGGGAAAACATCACCTCCCAGGCGAGCCCCATCGCCACCGCTTCCCCGTGGAGAAGGGCGCCGTAGCCGGAGGACTGCTCCAGGGCGTGCCCGATGGTGTGACCCAGGTTCAGGATGCGGCGGATGGACGATTCCCTTTCGTCCTTCGCCACGATCGACGCCTTGAAAGCAACGGACCGCCGGATAACGTCGTGCCACTCCCGCCCGGACACCGACTTCCACCCCGCGCCATTGGAGCAGAGCGTCTTCCAGAGGACCGCGTCGCCCGCGAGACCGCACTTGACCACTTCGGCCATCCCGGCGCGCAGATTCCGGTCGTCCAGCGTTCGGAGAAAGTTGTGGTCGATGAAAACCGCCCGCGGCTGATGGAACGCCCCCACGAGGTTCTTCCCTTCCGGGAGGTTGAACCCGGTCTTGCCCCCCACGCTGCTGTCCACCTGGGAGATCAGCGTGGTCGGAATCTGAATGTAGGGGAGGCCCCGCAGGTAGGTTGCGGCGGCGAAGCCGGCGAGGTCCCCGACCACCCCGCCGCCGAAGGCAACCACCAATGCATCGCGGTCCGCTTTCCCTCGCGCGAGAAAGGCGTAGATCCCGCGCACCGTTTCCCAGTCTTTCGACTCCTCCCCCGGCTCGATCATGTGGACGTAATGGGGGATCCCGGTAAGCCACCGGCGGATGTCCTCCCCGTAGATCGAGGCGACGTTCCGGTCCGTGATCACGAACACCGAGCCGTCCGGGAAGAAGCGGCAAATCCATTCCTGGAACAGGGAATAGATGTCTTCCCCGAAAAAGATGTCGTACGTCCGCTCGCCCAGTGGGACGGTGAGCATGTCGGAGGTCATCCGCGCCCTCCTTCCCGTCGCGGAACGGGGCGCCGTGCGAGCAGGGCAAGGATGCGATCCGCGATTTCCGGGACGGTGCGGCCGTCCGTTGACACGGTGAAATCGGCCTCCTGGTACGCCGGTCGGCGCCTTTCCATCAATTCCCGCAATTTCTCCGCTTCCTTCTCCACGGGGAACAACGGTCGGGAGCGGTCCCCCGAGAGCCGTTCCAAGACCGATTCGACGGAGACGTCGAGAAAAACGACCGGAGCGTACGCCTTGAGCGCCTGCCGGTTCGCTTCATCGACGAAAGCCCCCCCTCCGGCCGCCACCACACGCCCCGGCGCGGATACCGCATTCCGGATCGCCGCCCTCTCCATTTCGCGGAACCTCCCCTCTCCGCAAGAAGTGAAGATCTCCCCTATGCCCTTACCGGCGGTCTCCTCGATCCGCGCGTCCACGTCGACGAATTCCGCCCCGAGACGTTCCGCCAGGATCTTCCCGACGGAACTCTTTCCCGCCCCCATGAATCCCACGAGCACTGCCTGTCGCAAACGCTTGCCGTCCCATTTCATCGGGCGCCGATGCTGCGCAGGTAATGGACATAATTATATTGGATTTCCCGCATCGAATCGCCACTGAATTTCTCCAGGAAGGCGTCCGCGAGGACGATCCCCACCATCGCCTCCAGAACGACCGAGCACGCCGGAACCGCGCAGACGTCGCTGCGCTCGCGATGAGCCACCGCCTTCTTCCAGGTCCCGATGGCAACCGTGCGCAAGGGCCGGGACTGTGTCGGAATGGGCTTCATCGCGGCGCGCACGAGGACGAGCTCCCCGTCGCTCATCCCCCCCTCCACGCCTCCCGCCCGGTTCGTTCTCCGGTGGAACGGGAGGCAGACCTTTCCCAGCAGGGGGTTGCCGCGCCTTCTTCCGGGAAATATTTCGTCGTGGACCCGGTTGCCCGGAAGGGCGGAGAGCGCAATCCCCCCCCCGATTTCCACCCCCTTGATCGCCGGGATGCTCATCACGGCATAAGCCAGGCGGGCGTCCAGCCTGCGGTCCCAGGAAACGAACGATCCCAACCCCGGAGGAACCCCCTTCGCGATCGCCTCCACGATCCCTCCGGCGGAGGTCCCCGCCTTCCTTGCCCGGTCGATCAGCCGCACCGCGCGCGCCGAGGCAAAGGGATCGCCCATCCGAAGTCCGCTCTTTTCGGCCCGAACCGCGCATTCCCAGCTCCCCTCGACATCCACGGGGACGCAGACCTTCCCGATGGAGAGAACGTGTCCCGCAACGGCGATTCCCACGTCGCGCAGGAAAAGGCGCGCCAGAGCGGCCGCCGCAACGCGTGCCGCGGTCTCCCTCGCGCTTGCCCGCTCCAGCACGTTGCGGACGTCCCTGTGTCCGTATTTCAGTACGCCCGCGAGATCGGCGTGCCCCGGCCGGGTGGTCGTCAGCGGCGGAACCCCTGCCCCCGTCCCCTCCTGAGCCATTTTTTCCCGCCAGTTCACCCAGTCCCGGTTTCGGATCAGCAGGGCGACGGGCCCCCCCAGCGTTTTTCCGAACCGCACGCCGGACAGGATCTCCGCCTCGTCCCTCTCGATCTTCATCCGGTCCCCGCGCCCGTATCCCAACTGGCGCCGCGCGAGTTCCCTGTTGACGTCCTCCGCGCACACGCTCACGCCGGCGGGAAGCCCTTCCACGATGACCAGAAGCGCCGGCCCGTGGGTCTCGCCCGCGGTATGGAAATTCAGCCTTCCGATGGGGTCGCCCTCCTCCAAAAATAAGGAGCACCCGGTCCCCTGCGACCAGGTGCTCCGGTGGAAATCCGGTTATGAACGGTTCAGGATGCCTTGGCCTGCGCGGCCTCCTGTCTCAGGATCTTCGGAGTGATGAAGATCAGCAGCTCCCTGTTGGTCGACTGGCTTGCGTCGCTGCGGAACAAATATCCCAGGATCGGTATCTTGGAAAGCCAGGGGATGCCCGACTCGGTTTCCTTGCGGCTGATCTGGAGGATCCCGCCGATGACTGCGGTTTCGCCGTCCCGGACCAGCACTTCCGTGGTGGCTTTCTTCTTGTTGATCGCGGGCTGGCCGGACGCCCCGACGTCGCCCTGCGAGTCGTTCTTCGCCTCCAGTTTCATGATCACGCCTCCGTCGGGCGTGATGTGAGGCGTCACCTTCAGGCTCAGGGTGGCGTCGATGAACTGGGTGTTCGTGCCGGAGGCCGAAACCGTGGAGTAGGGGATCTGGGTCCCCTGCTCGATCGTGGCTTCCTTGTTGTCGATGGTGATCACCTTGGGGGAGGAGATCACCCTCCCCTTGTTGGACGCCTCCAACGCCGATAGCGACAGGTCCAGCCGCAGGTTATCCCTGAGGATGCCGAAACTGATCCCTCCGCCGGCGCCCAGCCCGACCTTGGCCGGAAGGTTCACGGCAAAGTTGGGGACAGGCGACGTGGACGTGAACGGTACCAGGCCCGTGTTGGCCACCGGATTCCCCGGCAGGGATGCACCGCTGGAATCCTGGATCCCGGAAACCCCGAGCTTCGATCTGCCGGAAGTGCCGCTATACGACCCTCCCCACTGCACACCCAGTTCCCGGGAGAACGACGTGTCGACTTCGACGATCCTGGCCTCGATCAGGACTTGCGGGGTTGCGGTATCGAGCTTGGCGATCAGCGCCCTGGCTTCCTCGACATTCCGGTGAAGGTCCCGGATCACGATCGTGTTGGTCCGTTCGTCGATCTGGACCTTTCCGCCCTCGGACAGCAGGTCCTTGATTTTCGACTGAAGGTCCGAGGCCTTGGTATAGCTTACAGGCAGGGTTACCGTCACCGCTTCCAGCGATGCCTTGAGCTTTTCCACCTCTTTCTGTGAGTCCAGCCGGGCTCTCTCCTCCGACCGCAACGAGGCGAGGGGGGCGATCCGGATTACGTTGCCTTCCTGCTTGGCTCCGAGCGACTTCGCCTGCAGGACGAGATCCAGCGCCTGGTCCCAGGGGACGTTGATCAGTCGCAGGGTGACCTTCCCCTTGACGTCGTCCGAGGTGATGATGTTGAGATTGCTCACCTCCGCAAGGATGCGGAAAATATTCTGGAGATCCGCATCCTTGAAGTCCAGGGAGATTCTCTGCCCGATATATTTCCGCTGGGTCTCCGAGCTGCCCATCAGGAACCCCAGCTGCTGTGCGCTTCCGGACGGGCCGTTCAACTTCTCGCCGCTCGCCGGCTCGGCCGCCGGAGCTGCCTTCGCCTCCGTTATCTTGGCCACTACCTGGCCTTGCGCCTCACCGGACACCTTCTTCGGGAAGGAGACCACGACGGCATCCCCGCGATTTTCGATCGTGTATTGCGAACCCGCCGCGAACGCCACGGCAACGGTTACGCCTTTCTTGCCCGCCGCAGGAGCGATCCGGGTCACCGGGATGCCGAGTTTCCGGGCGTCGATCGCCCTCAGCAGCCCCTTCTCCGCCGAGGCCCCTGGGAAAACCAGCGCAACGCTTCCCGTCTTCTTCTCGACCTGGGGATTCACCACCCCGCCGGAGGTCGTAATCACCACGTTGGAGACGTCGGGCAGATCCTCCAGGTCGATCCCCACGACGGCCGCTCCCTTCGCGGCAGGCCTCCCCTCCTCAACGCGGTCCATGCTGGTCACTTTCTCTTCCTGCCCGCCTCCAACGGAAAGCACGAGCTTCCCACCCTCCGCGGTCACGAGGAACGGCAGCGGGCGGTCCTCCGGGGTTTCCACCAGGATCCGGAGCTTGTTTTCCTGCTGCGACAGCTTCACCGTCTTCACCTGGGGCGTGTTGACGGGAAACTCCGACGCAACCGCGCCCTGCGATACCCCCCACACGTCGACGACGATGCGGAACGGGTCGTTGAGCTTGAAGGAATTGTAACTCTCGATCTTCCCCTCGACGCTGGCTTCTATATTGGTGTAGTACGGCGTCTTGGAGACGGTCACCTCCTTGACGCTCCCGCCGGGGATGACCGGTGCCTCCTTTTCGGCGGCCGGAAGCAAGGACGGGGCCGCCGCCGCTATCACCAGCAGGAGCAGGGCGGCCGGCCAGGCCGGGTATCGCTTGTGTGCCCGCATCCCCCGGAACAGGTTCATCGTCATTTTCCTCCCGCATTCTGTAGCTTCATGGAACTTTCCCGCACGACCTTCCCGCCCGTGTAGTCATTGAAGTCTTCCTTCACGAGGATTTCACCGTCCGTTACACGCGTGACGGTGCCCCCACCGCGCCCGATCTTCGTCCCCACGGTCACCGTGTACCCCTTCCCCTCTGCGTCCTCGACGAGGGCGTAGGCCCCCTTCGGCCCCCAGATCACCCCGACGAACTTCAGCTCTCCGAGATCGTAACGCTGCAGGGGAGGAACGCCGTCGATCCCGACGCCGACCGATTTCTGCTCGACCTTCAGGAAGGGAACAAAGGGATCCCGTTTCCCCGCCGGGTTGTAGAAAACCGTTGCCGACGGCTTTGCCGCCTGGGCATCCCCCGGTTTCATGCCTTCCGCGGTTTTGGCCTGTTCCTTCGGTACGACTTTCTTCACCACCGGCTGGGGAGGGGGCTCCACCTTCGAGCAGCCGGCGATCCCTCCCGCCAGCGGGGCAATCGCCAGGAGCAGGATCAGCAAGTACCGCTCGATCGTCCGCGTCATTTCGACTTTCCTTTTTCGGCCCCGGCGGCTTCCTGTTTCGTTTGCTCCAGGAACCGGTACGTGGTTGCGGTGCAGCTGACGTTGACCTGCATGCGGTTTTCGCCTCCCGCCTTCGGGTTGGAAAACGCGATGTCCGAGAGGTTCACGATGCGCGGGAGTTGGCTGACCTTGTCGGCGAAGAGAACGAAACTGTGATAATCCCCGTTGACGGCGATCGAAACCGGAATCTGCGCGTAGAAATCCTTCCGGCCCTCCGCCCCGGGGGCGAATTTCAGGAATTCCAGGCCGGACTCCTTCCCCAGCTCCGTGATGTTCTTCAACAGGCTGGGGATTTCCGCGGAATCGGGAAGCTGCTCGAGCAGGAGGTTCAGCTGCTCCTCCAGCCGGCGGACCTCCGCCTTGAAGGCGGGCAGGTTCTGGGCGATCGCGGCCTGCGTCTTGATCTCATGCTCCAGTTCCCCAAGCTTCTTCTCCAGACTGGCAATCTGCACCGCGGTTGCGTTGTAATAAAGATAGTAATATCCGACGACCACCAGGAGGCACATCAGCACCACCAGGAAGGCCTTCTGTTTCGGCGGGACCCGGCCCAGATCTCCCAGTTTCAGCGCCATCCCGTCACCTCGCTCACGCGCCCCGTCCGTCGGGGATTGTCTGGAACGTCAAGTTGAACTTCATCAGCTTGACGCCCATCACCGTCGTCTGCTCCGCCGATCCCAGTTCCACTCTCTGGAAGCGCCCGCTCTGGCCCAGCGCGGTCATGAAATTGGCGATGGTATGGTTGTTCAAGGCCACCCCGGAGAGGGAGATCCTGTCGCTCCTGACGGCCAGCTGATCGATCCAGCACTTATCGGGGATGGAGGCCGAAATTCCCTCGAACACCTTCACGGGGAGCGTCCGACCGTTCTGAAGGTTCGAGATGATGTCCACTTTTTGCTGCAGCTCCGCCTTCCGCAGCTTGAACTTCTCGACTTCTCCGATCTCTTTTTTCAACCGCGCGATTTCGGTGGTAGCCTTCTGGATGTTCGACTGGAGCGTCTCGATCCGGTTGGAGAGCATCCGGTGATACGCAAACACCACCGCGAGGACCAACAGGGGGATGAGAAGAAAGAGAAAATTGAGGTTCAGCTCCTTGCGCTTCTTTCTCTTGCCGCGGATCAGGTTAATCCGGATCATCGGCGGTCCTCCAGGTTCCGCAGCGCGAGACCGATGGCAACCGTCGCGGCCGTGGTGTATTGGGAAACCACCGTCGGGTCCACCGCGTGTTCATCCACCGAAAGACCCTCGAAGGGGTTGAAGAGCTCCACCTCGACGCCAATCTTCTCTCCCATCATTTCCTTCAGGAACATGGATTTTGCGGCGCCTCCAGTGAGGTACACCTTCGTGACGAGCCGGTCCGGGTACGTGGCCGAGAAGAAATTGTAGGAGCGCTGGGCCTCCGTGGCGAGAATGCTGGAAACGGTCTTCATGACCTCGGTGAGCTTCTCGGCGCGGTCGCCGGCGTCCTTCGCGCCCACCTTGAGCGATTCCGCCGTTTCGAAGCTGACGGCAAGCTGCTTCTGGATCTCCGAGGTGTACATCCCCCCTCCCATCGGCACGTCGCGGGTGAAGAGCGGCACCCCGGTGTGGAGGATATTGACGTTCATGAAGGAGGCCCCCACGTTGATCACCATGGGAACCTGCTCGTCGGAAACGGGATGGCAAAACTCGAAGGCGTTCCCCGCCGCGATGGAATCGATGTCGACGATCGCCGGCGAGAGGCCGGCATCCTTGACGACGGAGATGTAGTCGTTCACCAGGTCGGTCTTCACCGCCACCAGGAGGACGTCCATCTTTGCGGGATCTTCCTTGAGCGGTCCGATCACCTGGAAATCGATCTTCACGTCCTTGATGTCGAAGGGGATGTACTGCTCGACCTCCCACTGGATCGACTCTTCCAGCTCCTCCGGAGTCGTCGTGGGGAGGACGACCTTCTTGATGATCACCGAATGGCCGGAGAGGGAGGTGGCCACCTCCTTTTCCCGGACTTTCAGCTCCCGGAGGGCCGTCTTGATTCCATCGATCACCGAGGCATGGTCCATGATGGCCCCGTCCACGATGGCGTCCGGCGGAAGGGGGAAGACCCCGAACTTCTTGACGCCGTACTCGCCCCCCGATGTCTTGACATACGCGAGCTTGATCGAACTGGACCCGATGTCGAGGCCGATCAGCTCTTTCGATCCGAAGAGTCCCATCGCCGCACCCGGCCTTTTTAGTCGTCTTTGAGGAACACCTTGTCCCGATCGGAAAGTTGAAGCCCGAGAGAAAGGATGATTTTCCGTTTCGTGTCCATCCGGCACGTCATCCCCTTCTCCACGCGGTCGATGGTCAGGACCGACAGCCCCGCCCGCCGCGCCAGTTCCGCTTTGCTCATCAAGAGCCCTTCCCGGATCTTTCGGACATTATTGCCTTCGACTTTAATCTTCGTCGTCTTCCGCTCCTTCGTCATTACCACAGAATCCCCCACCCGAAACACCAAGTAATATCACCCGCAATACTGTACCTGGAGCAAATCATACCGTCCCATAAATTTATGTCAAGCTATTTTTAACTGAACATTAAAGGTACATAATTATACTAAATTATCATCAATTCAGGCCGTACGCTTTCGCCTTGTACAGGAGTGCGGGATGACTGATTCCGAGCAGTTCCGCCGCCTTCGGCCGGCTCCCGCCGGTCCGCTCCAAGGCGATCCGGATCATCTGCTTTTCCACCTCCCTCACGGCTTCCTTGAGGTCCGGCCGGTCCGGGGAAACGGGGATCCGGACCAGAAGCCGGGGGGCATCCCTCCCCCCTCTCCCCTCGTCTCCCGCCGTGCCCCGCTTCCATGCGGAAAGCAGTTCTTCCCGGGATATCTCCCGCCCTTCCCCGAGGAGGACGCAACGTTCGATCAAGTTTTCCAGCTCCCGGACGTTCCCCCGCCAGTCGTGCGCCATGAGGACCTCCTGCGCGGAAGGCGGCAGGCGCATCTCCGGTTTCCGGAATTTCCTGCAGAAACCGTCCAGAAAATGCTGGGAAAGCAAGGGAATGTCCTCCCGCCGATCCCGGAGGGGAGGCACGTGGATCCGGATGACGTTCAACCGGTAAAACAGGTCCTCGCGGAACCTTCCGCCCGCCACCTCCTCCTCCAGCTCCCTCGCCGTGGCGGCGACGATCCGGACGATGACGCGCCGGGTCTCGGTGTCCCCCAGCCGGCGAAATTCCCCTTCCTGAAGGAAGCGGAGCAGCTTCGTCTGCACCAGAACCGGAAGTTCCCCGATCTCGTCCAGAAACAACGTGCCTCCTCCCGCCTCCTCGAGCAGCCCGGCCCGGTCCGACTTCGCCTCCGTGAACGCCCCCTTCTTGTATCCGAACAGCTCGCTCTCCAGCAGGGTTTCGGGGATCGCACCGCAGTTGATGGCGACGAACGGCTTCCCCTTGCGCCGCCCTCCGTAATGGAGCATGCGGGCCACCAGCTCCTTGCCCGTGCCGCTCTCACCGGTGACCAGGACCGTCGAATCGTAATCCTTCACCTTTTCCACCATCCGGACGACCCCTTCCATGGCGGGGCTCGCGAACAGGAGGTCCTCGGGCCGGAACGCCTTCTCGACCTCGCTGCGGAGGTACTCGTTCTCCTTCCTGAGGGTTTCGCGCTCCTGGCCTTTCCGGAGGGTCAGCAGGATCTCGTCGCTCATGAACGGTTTGGAGATGTAGTCGTACGCCCCCAGCTTCATCGCCTCGACGGCGGTCTCCACCGTGCCGAAGGCCGACATCATGATGACGGTCCCCGGGATCTTCCGCGCCGTCATCTCCCGGAGCAGATCGAGCCCGCCCATCTCCGGCATCCGGATGTCGCACAGGATGAAGTCGTACCGACCCTTATCGAGCGCCTTGAGCGCTTCCCTGCCGTTCCCGGCCTGCGCCACGATGTACCCTTCCGCGGAAAGGATCTTCCCGAGCACGTCGCGCATGCCTGCCTCGTCATCGACCACCAGGATCCGTTCAGCCATTCGGCCCCTCCTCCCCTGCGTCGACCTGCGGAATCTCCCGGCAGGCGGGAAGGATCACCGTGAAGATCGATCCCTTCCCCTCCTCGCTTTCGGCCAGGATCTCTCCGCCAGCTCCCTCCACGATGGCCCGGGAAACCGACAGACCGAGACCGGTCCCCTTCCCGGGCTCCTTGGTTGTGAAGAAGGGGTCGAAGATGTTCTTCAGGTCCTCCGGCCGGATCCCGCGGCCCGTGTCCGAAATGGAAATCGCCACCCCCCTCGTCGGGATCTTTCCTTTTCCTCCACGGAGCGGGACGACGTCCACCCACGGCGGATCGGACGCCCGCCTCCGGACAAACCGCGCCGGCGGCGGGACCCAGGGATCCGCCAGGCAGGTTCGGACACGGATCGACCCGCTGGTTTCCATGGCATCCACGGAATTGATCAACAGGTTCAGCAGCACCTGCTGGAGCCGGCCTCCCGCGAGGCGGGCTCTTCCTGCCTCCCCGTACTCGACGAGAACTTCGATCTCGCGGAACATCCTCCGGAAGGAGAGCAGCTCCACGGTTTCGCGGACGACGGCGTTGACATCGGCGTCTTCCCCCTCCCTGCCCGCCGGCGCCGCCACGGACAACAGCCCGCGAACGATGTTCTCGATCTTCCGGGTCTCCTCCACGATCTTGTCCAGGCACTCGTCCTGCTCCGCGCGGGAGGAAGCCGTTTTCCGGAGGTACTCCGCGTACCCGCGGATGGCCATCAGCGGGTTCCCCACCTCGTGCGCAACTCCTGCAGCCAGGCGCCCGACGGTGGCAAGCTTTTCCGACCGGAACGTATCCTGCTCGGCCTGCCGCACCTTCTCCTGGGCCGATAGCATCGCGGCGACCATCCGGTTGAACGAAGCGCCGAGCTGTCCCAGCTCGTTTCCGGGAGACTCGTCCGCCCGCAGGAGATAGTCTCCCTCCGCGATTTTTTCGGAGACGGCCGCCAGGCGCCGGATGGGGCGTGCAACCGACCGGTCCATCAGGAAAGCTCCGAACAGGACCATGACGATGACGTCCGTCCCCACCAGAATGCCGGCCACCTGGACAAGATGCCGGGCTTCCTTCTCGATCCCGGGAGAGAAAAACCGGACCCGGATCCCCTTGGATCCTTCCACGCTCCCGGAAAGCGGCAGCGTCACATCGACGGCCGGATGGAAGGACAGGACGCCGCCCGATTTTTCCCCCGCGGGCTCCACCAGCGGCTGATCCGCGGAGGGGGCCTCGGGGAGCAGCGTCACGCCCTGGATGTAGGGGAAGGAGCGTGGATCCTCTCCCCTCTCCACCGCGCTGCGGACGGCGTATGCCACCGAGACGGCCGCCTCTGCCTGGCGTCGTTCCATACTTATTCCGATGGCTTTCAGGGCAAAAACCGCCAGGAGGGAAAGGGAGGCTACGGCGATCAACGTCAGCTGGATGACGACTCCGGCACGAACCGAGATATCCTTTTTCATGTAGAAAAGCTCCAGAAGGCCTCCCCGAGGAAGCGGGCGATCAACGCGGCGGCGCAGAGATAGGGCCCGAAGGGAATCGCGGTCTTCAACCCTTCCTTGCCTTTCCGCATGGCGAACAGGCCTCCCGCGACCCCCAGGATCGATCCCCAGAAGATGGTGAGCAGCGCGCCTTTCCAGCCGAGGAAGGCGCCGATCATGGCGATCAGCTTGACGTCGCCCCCCCCCATCCCCTCCCTCCCCGTGATCTTTTCGTAGGCGGCTGCAGTCCCGTAGAGCACTCCTCCCCCCAAGACGGCGCCAATGAGGCTCCCCTTCCAGTCTCCCCCCGGGAGGAACGAGAGAAGAAGCCCGGCCGCCAGACCCACGATGGACAGTTCATCGGGAATGATCCGGTGATCGATGTCGATGGAGGTGATCGGGACCAGGAAGGAAAAAAAAACCAGGTCCCGGAGGAGAGGAATCCCGACACCGTCCAACCCGGTGAAGATCGCATACCCGGCCCCGGTCAACGCCTCCACACCCGGATACCGCAGCGAGATCCTGCCGCCGCACCCGTTGCACCTTCCCCCAAGAAAGAAAAAACTCAGGAGGGGGATGTTCTCCCACGGGGGGATGGGCCGTCCGCAGGAAGGGCAGCGCGAACCGGGGCGCACGATCGACTCACCCCGGGGAAGGCGATGGATGAGCACGTTGAAGAAGCTGCCCATGCATGCCCCGAAAAGGAATGCCCCGGCGAGTAGGGTGGCCCCGCCGGGAATCCCGCTTCCCGACATCACTTGAAGTCCTTGCGGGAAAAGAGAAGGCACGCCAGGATGAGCACCCCGGCGCTGTAAAGGACGAGGTAGCCGGCGGCGAGTCCCGGAACGGCGAACGATCGCGCCCCGCCGTAGACGACCTCGTTCTTCCAGTTGAAATTCTCCAGGTTCGGCAGGAGGTAGAACAGGGCCCGGCTGCCCCACCGCACCGCCGCCGCATGCGACCGGTCCCCCAGGACATAGAGGTAGTTCGTCACGTGCCCGACGAGGAACAGGGAGATGGTGAAAATGGCGCTCAGGACCGGGGTGGTGAAGGTTGAAAAGAGAGTGGCCAGGCACGTCAGCAGAACCAGCTCCATGAAGATCCCCGCGGAGGCGACGAAGATGCCGGGCTCCACCCTCCCCCCGTACCGGTACGCCAGGTGCACGAGGAACAGGACCGTCGCCATCGCAAGCGTCGTGAGGGCCAGCGTGAAGTTCAGGCCGAGCGTCTTGCCCAAGATGAACTCGAAGCGCCGCACCGGCTTGGAGAGGATGAGGTAGATGGTCTTGCGGTCCACCTCGTTGCTGACCAGCGTGATCCCGAGGAAGACCGCCATGATGACACCGAACACGTGGATGCTGGCCAGCCCCATGTCGGCGATGATCCGGGTGAAATCTCCGATGGAGAGGTCGGCGAGGAAGAAGGTCGTGCCGATGACGAAGAGAGCGAAGGCCAGGATCGCGTAGAGGATCTTGTTCCGGATCGTCTCCCGGAAGGTGTTGGCGGCGATGGAGAGGACCCTGCGGACCACGTCAGGCCTCTTTCCCTTCCGCGTCGGCATCCCCCACCCGCTCCAGGAAAATCTCCTCGAGTCCCTTCTTCACGGGGACGCAGGAGAGCACCGCGCATCCCTCCCGGAGGAGGCTCCCCATCCAAAGGTTGGCCTTCTCGCTGCCGGGCGCCCGCAGCACGAGAAGATCCCCCTGCGCGTACCCGGCGTCCGGGGGAATCCCCGCCGCCGCGAGACGGTCCTTTGCCAGGGCCGGCGAGACGACCAGCTCGATGTAGAGAGTCTCCGCCCCGATCAGTTCCTCCACCCGGCCCTCCGCCACCTTCCTCCCCTTGTGCAGCATGATGACCCGGTCGCAAAGCGCCTCCACGTCGGAAAGGATGTGGGAGCTGAAGAACACGGTTTTTCCCGCCGCCTTGAGCTCCCGGATGAGGCCGCGCACTTCCATCCTGCCCATGGGGTCCAGCCCGGACATCGGCTCGTCGAGGATCACGAGTTCCGGGTCGTGCAGCAGCGCCTGGGCCAGCCCCAGCCGCTGCATCATCCCCTTCGAGTATTTCCGGATTGCGGTTTCCCGGGCCCCCGAAAGCCCGACCCGGGAGAGGAGCTCCGAAGAGCGGGACTCCGTCTCCCCGCGCGGCATCCCGCACAGCTGCCCGCACAGGTGCAGGAACTCTCCGCCCGTGAGGTACTCGTAGAAGTAGGGCTGCTCCGGCATGAAGCCGATGCGGCGGCGGAACTCTTTCCTACCCTGGATGTCCTCCCCGAACAGGGTCACTTTCCCCGCGTCCGGGAAGGCCAGCCGGTTCAGGATCTTGAACGTGGTGGTCTTCCCGGCGCCGTTGGGACCCAGGAATCCCACGATCTCGTTCTCGTGGACTTCGCAGGAGAGGTCCGACAGCACACGGACGGGCTTTCTCCAGAAGCCCGTCGGGTAGGACTTCGTGAGCCCCTCGATGGCGAGGATCCGGCGATCGCCCTTCATCGCGTCCGAAACACCCGCAACCGCTGCGCAACCCGGTCGCTGCGCACCTTTCCTCCCCTCTCCAGCAGGTATCTTCCGCCGTTGGGTTCCGCAGGGACCGCCGCGAGGATTCCCTCCCGGACGAGATCGGCCAGATTTTCCGGTACGGTTCCCGTCTTCCGGCGATATCGTTCCACGGCGCTCTCCAGGATCTGAAGATCCCGCTCGACGGCGACTTCCCGGATCCTTCGCTCCAGCACCGACCGCCGCGCGGGGTCGTTCTCCTGCCGGGCGATCGTCTCCAGCAGGGCCATCGCAGTCTCCGGTTTCCTCGCCTCCGACAGCATCCGGGACGCGAGTCCCGGCAGGTAGGCCGGGCTCCCGGGCAACCGCGCCGCCTCCGCCATTGCCGCTCCCGCCTTTTCCGGGTCGCCAACGGAAAAGTAGTGGGTGAACCCCATGTAGAAGGGAAAACGCCAGTCGGCAGGGTGGTGCGTCTTTCCGCGATCGAAAACCCGCAACGCCTCTCCCGCGTGGAGCGGCGATTCCCCCAGGACCAGTCCGCCCAGGAGATAGGGAATTTCGAATTTCGGGTCGAAGTTCGCCACGACGTTCAGAAGTTGATAAAGCCGGTCGTAATCCGCCGGGGTCATCTTCAGGTTCCCCGACACCTGGACCGCCTCCAGCCAGACAACGTCGGCCAGAAAATTTTGGAACCCGAAGGAGAAGGACGGTCGTTTGCTGACCGCCGCGAGCAGGCCCGGCCTCTCCCGCCCCTCCCTGCCGGTCTCCGACAAAGGACGCTCCAGAAGCAACCTCCAGGAGAAACCCATGGAAACCAGGAGGGCGAGAACGGCCGCCCCGCCCCACACTCCCCTAGTGGACACGCTCAATCCTTCAGAAACCTCTCCCTCCGTGTCCCGGGCATGCCCTGTCATCGATCCTCACCCGGTCCTTTTCGCGGAATCGCCCTGCGGCGTCCGCCCCGGGGATACGATACAGTGGCTTCCCGCGATTCGCAAGATCGTCCCGGAAAAACACCAAGGGGCGCCGAAGCGCCCCCTGTTTCCCCATACCCGGGGATTCGTTCCTGTGTTCCGATTAGGTTCCGTCAGCCGACCAGACAAGGATCCGCTTCTCGTTGATATACCAGCCATCCATTGTCGCGCTGTTACTGATTTTCCCGCTGGCGCCGGCGGTGAAGGTGAAGGGAGACGTAACTGTATATCCTATAGTTGGCGTCCCACTGATCAGCACCCCGTTGTCCATTGCGTTGTTCAGGTTTGCGGCCCACGAAGCTTCCGTGTATCCCGCGGTCGCGGCTCCCACATTCACGTTGTCTCCGGCGAGAACCCAGGTGCCCACCGAAAAGTGATACCTGGGAGTGCCCGAGGGCGACCAATTGATCTGTGGGAAATTGCCGTACATGTTTTGCTCGCCGAAGTAGGCCAGCTCTCCGGTAAAGATCGCACCGAGGTTCGTCTTGGCCTCCGACTGTTTCGACTTCGCCTGGAACTTGAGGAAGTTCGGGATGGCGATAGCCGCGAGGATACCGATGATCGCGACGACGATCATCAGCTCGATCAGGGTGAATCCCTTTTTTCCTTTCAACATGGTTTTCTCCTTTCCCTTGCGGGTTATAATTTTTCTAACCTCAACAAAAGCAACTCTCGTGCCACACTCACGAAGCGAGGTCGTCGACGTCGTTAACCAGGTTATTCCGTTCGTCGATGTGCCAGACGTCGACCGTTGCGTCGGAATCGATATTGCCCCACCCGTAGGCGGCGAACGCGTTGTCATTTGCGAACGGAACCGCGGCGGCCGGCATCGGATTCGCGGCGACGGACAAGCCTTCGGTCCCCGCCCCCAGCGAGAAGGTATAGTAATAAATCGCGCCAACGGGTTTCCAGCGTATCGAATTGAAATCACTATTGAAAACGTTCCTTTCGCCGCACCATGAGACCTCGGCCTTGAAGATTGCCTCAAGGTTGTATTTCACCTCGGCACGGCGGGTCTTGCCGACGAATTTCAGGTAATTGGGGATCGCGATCGCCGCCAGGAGGGCAACGACGGCCACGACGAGCATCAACTCGATCAGCGTGAACCCACTGTTTTCCTTCATGATTCTACCGACCCTTCGGGATTCCGGCGATTTACGGGGAAAAAGTCTAGCAGAATCCGTGCCTTTACTCGATTCCGTGCTTGTCGAGGCGGTAACGCATGGAACGGAAGGAAATATTCAGGAGTTTTGCGGCCTCGGTCCTGTTCCCCCCGGCGCGCTCAAGCGCTTTCAGGAGGAGCTCTTTTTCCAACCGGTCGACCAGGGCATCCAGGGATGTCCCTTCAACGTCGAAAATTTCCGGGTAGAGGGGGACGATCCCCTCGCGGGAACTGTCAATTTTTGTCACATTTGGGGGGAGGGATGCCACGGATATGACGTCTTTTGTCTCTATAATTGTCGCCCGCTCCATAATGTTTTCCAGCTCCCGCACGTTCCCCGGGTAGTCGTAGGCCAGAAGCGCCCGCATCGCCTCGCCGTCGATCCGCGAGATCGTCTTCTCCATCTGTTTTGCGAATTTTCCGAGGAAGTGCATCGCCAGGGGGAGGATGTCCTCCCTCCGCTCCCGCAGGGGGGGGACGACGATCTGGATGACGTGAAGCCGGAAGTAGAGGTCGTCCCGGAAACGCCCGGCCTTCATCTCCTCCTCGAGATCCCGCTTGGAGGCGCACACGATCCGCACGTCGATGGAGAGGTCCTCGTTTCCGCCGATCCTCCGGAACGACCGCTCCTGGATCGCGCGCAGCAGCTTGCTCTGCATGCTCGACGGGATCTCGCCTACTTCGTCCAGGAACAGCGTCCCCCGGTGAGCGGCCTCGAAAAGCCCCCGCTTCGTCTGGACCGCGCCGGTGAACGCCCCCCGCATGTGCCCGAACAGCTCGCTCTCCATCAGCGTTTCGGGTATCGCCGCGCAGTTGATCGCGACGAACGGGGCGTCCTTCCGTTCGCTCCGGGAGTGCAGCGCGGAGGCGATCAGCTCCTTCCCGGTTCCGCTCTCCCCCAGGATCATCACGTTGGCGTTGGTGGGGGCGACCCGGTCGACCAGCTCGTAGACCTTGAGCATCGCCTCGCTGCGGCCGACGATCCCCTCGAAGGAGGACTTCCCCTGGACCTCCTCTCGAAGGGCCCTTCGCCGCTCCACGGCAACATCCTTGGTGGCCAGCGCTCCCTGGATGAGGTTGCGCAGGTCCTGATTGCCGAACGGCTTGACGATGTAGTTGTAGGCGCCCTGCTTGATGGCTTCGACCGCCCCCTCGATCGTGGCGTAGGCGGTCATCACGATCACTTGCGTGGAAGGTGTCCTCTGGATCGCCGCGCGGATGACCTTGAGGCCGTCGTCCGGCGCAGTCATCCGCATGTCCGTGAGGACGAGATCGAAGACGTTTTCGCCGATGGCCTTCTCGGCATCCGCAAGGGAGGCGGCCACGTCCACCCTGTATCCTTCCTTTTGCAGGAAGATCTTTAAGAATTGCCGGAGGCTCTGCTCGTCATCGACAACGAGGATGCAGGCTTTCAACCGTTTACCCCGCCGCGTTCCATGCGTCCTCCGGCTTCTTCCCCTTGCACCCCTTGCGCGCGCAAACGATTTCGGTCTTTCCTCCCTTTCGCACCTTCTCCGCCATCGCGGTGTAGCCGCACGCCGGGCACGTCTCGGGGAGAAGACGGCTCCACGAGGCGAACCGGCATTCGGGAAAGCGGGAGCAGCTGTAGAAGAATTTCCCCATCCGGGATGTCCGCTCGACGATCTCTCCTTCCCGGCACTCCGGGCACGTCATCCCGATGGCGTACGGCCGGCTGTTCCGGCACTCGGGATACCCCGAGCAGGCGATGTATCGGGCCCCCTTCCATTTCCGGACCACCATCGGCTTCCCGCACTTGTCGCACGCGGCTCCCGCCTCCTCGTCGGGGAGCAGCTCGACCTTCCCCTCCGCGGTCTCCCGGAAGTTGGCGGTGTTGCGGCATTCCGGGTAGTTCCGGCAGGCAAGGAACCTCCCCGCGCGCCCGAACCGGATGACCATCTCCCCGCCGCACGCGGAACAGGCGATTCCCGTGGCGATCAGCTCGTCCTTCACCTTGGGCATCGAGAGCTTGGCGCGCTCGAGTTCCTCCGAAAACGGCTGGTAGAAACCCTCCAGCGCCAGGGAAAACTCGCGCTCGCCTTCCTCGATCTGGTCGAGTTCCTCCTCCATCTGCGCGGTGAATGCCACATCCATGACCTTGGGAAAGCTCTCCTCCAGGAGACCGGTCACGACCCGGCCGAGCTCCGTCGGCTGAAACTTTCCCTCTTCGAGCCGGACATATCCGCGATCCTTGATCGTCTTGACGATCGCCGCGTACGTGGAAGGCCGTCCGATCCCCTGCTCCTCCAGCTCCTTGATCAGCGAGCTCTCCGAGAAGCGCGGGGGGGGCTGGGTGAAGTGCTGGGCCCCGACCAGCTCGTTTTGCTCCAGCCGTTCCCCTTCCGCAAGGAGAGGAAGGAGGTTCCCGTCCTCCTTCGCTTCCGCCGCGTCCCCGTTCTCGCCTCCTTTGTCGCCGGAGGCATCCCTCCCGGTGGACCCGGAACCGTTCTGCCGTGCGTTGCCGTTGCCCCCATCCTGGTACACCTCGAGGTATCCCGGGAATCGGGGCACCGATCCCGTGGCGCGGAACAGGTACCCTTCCGCAGGTCCCCCGGAAGGATCGCAGAGGATATCGATCGTCGTCTGCTCGAATTCCGCCGGCGCCATCTGGGAGGCCACGAAACGGTTCCAGATGAGGGAGTAGAGCCGGTACTGGTCCCGGGACAGGATCGGCTTGAGCTTCCCGGGAGAAAGCTCCACCGATGTGGGCCGGATCGCCTCATGGGCGTCCTGGGAGGTCTTCCGGTTCCGGTAGGCGTTGGGCGCCTCGGGAAGGTAGGCCTCCCCGTGGGTTGCCCGGATATGGGCCCTCACGGCTTCAAGAGCCTCTTCCGCCACGCGCACGGAGTCGGTCCGCATGTACGTGATGAGACCGACGAGGCCGGCCCCCGGTAGGTCGACCCCCTCGTAAAGGGACTGGGCCACCATCATCGTCTTGTACGGGGGCATCCGGAGGGCTCTTGCCGCCTCCTGCTGGAGCTTGGAGGTGGTGAACGGGGCCGGTGCCGACCGGCGCCGCAGTTTTTTCCGGATCTCCCGCACCACGAAGGGTCCGCTTTCCACGGCCTTCCGCAGGACAAGCGTCTCCTGCTCCGTACGGAGCCGCACCTTTTCACCGCCGGCTTCCACCAGTTTCGCAAGGAAGGACGGCAGAACGCTCCCCGTCAGGCGGGCGGATAACGACCAGTACTCCTCCGGGACAAAAGACCCGATTCCCCGCTCCCGGACACACACGATCTTCACGGCCACCGACTGCACCCTTCCCGCCGAAAGGCCGCGCCGGACCTTGGACCACAGAAGCGGGCTCAGCGTGTATCCCACGAGCCGGTCGAGGATGCGCCGGGCCTGCTGGGAATCGAACTTGCTCCTGTCGAGGGGACGGGGATCCGCCATCCCTTGCGTGATCCCTTTCCGGGTGATTTCGTGGAAGAGAACGCGGCGGATTTCCGGATGCGGCTTCGGCTCCGCCTTCGCCTTTACCTTTACCTTCCCCTTTACCTTTCCCTTCTTCTTTTTCCCGTTGTCGGCCTGAATCGCATCGGCAATGTGCCAGGCGATCGCCTCCCCTTCGCGGTCGGGGTCGGGGGCGAGGTATACGGCTTTCGAGGCGCGCGCCGCCTCGACGATCTCCCCGAGCACCTTCTTCCGTTCCTTGATGACGACGTAGGTGGGGGCAAACCCGTTTTCGACGTCCACGCCCAGGCGGCTCTTGGGGAGATCCTTGACGTGCCCCATGGAAGAGAGAACCTGGTACCCCTTCCCGAGAATCTTCTGTATCGTCTTCGCCTTGGCAGGAGACTCGACGACGACTAGCGACTTGACCATCCTTCCTCCGGAACGCAAACGGGGGCCGACCCCCTAGGGTTTGGACATTTTTTTATAATAGTCCCCCGCCCTTCTTTCAAGCAATTTCCTGAACTCCATTTCCAGGAGGGCGGGAAGCAGCTCCTGCGGGGGGATGTCGAGAGCATCCGCAATTTCGCCGACGTGGCGCGGCATCGAGAGGAATTCCAGGATCCGGCGTTCCCTGCTCTCCTCCGGCGTCCTGCGGCAGGTCCACCCCAGGGCGGCGATCACGTCCTCGGCGCCTGTCACCGGTTCCGCGCCTTCCCGGATCAGCCGGTTGCTGCCGGCCGTGTGGGGGAAGAGGGGGTTCCCGGGGACGGCCATTACCTCCCTTCCCTGGTCCAGGGCAAGCCGGGCGGTGATCAGGGCGCCGCTGCGGGAAGGAGCTTCCACGACGACGACGCCCCGCGAGATCCCGCTGATAATGCGGTTCCTCGCTGGAAAATGCCGCGGAAGCGGAAGGCTTCCGGGAGG
This sequence comes from Deltaproteobacteria bacterium RBG_16_64_85, assembly GCA_001798885.1. NCBI lineage: Bacteria > Deltaproteobacteria > Deltaproteobacteria bacterium RBG_16_64_85. The sequence goes on along the minus strand of MGQW01000011.1, from coordinate 15,388 downwards.
ATATTCGGAAAGAAGCGCCCCCTGCTCGAGGATCCGCCCCCGCAGCCGGCCCGCCTCGGGGGGATACACGACGTCCACGCCGCAACCCAGGACCGCCACCGTTTTTCCACCGCCTCGCATCGCCCCGTCATGGGCTGCCGCGTCGATCCCCCGCGCCATCCCGCTGACCACCGTCCATCCCGCCGCCGCGAGGTCGGACGCAAGCTCGCCGGCAAACTCCTTCCCCGGCGGCGTGGGGGCGCGACTTCCGACGACTGCGACGGAATCTTCCCATGGGACGTAATCTCCCGCCAGGTAGAGCACCAGCGGCGCATCCGGGACGGGGCGCAGCGCCCCCGGGTAGTCTTCGGAACCCAGCGGGAGGATGCGAATGCCCGCCCTCCCGCAGGCCTCCCTGGTGCGGGAAGCCTTTTCCCCGGCCTCCCTGGACGTCAGGACTTCGACGGCTTTCCGGATTATCCCCTGCCGGGTCTCCCCCGGTGCACCCGGAAGGGACGGGGTGCGGTCCGCCAGGCACAGGAGGTGAAGATGACGGGCCGTAAACCTTTCCACCTGGCTGAGCCGCAGCAGGAGATCGATCGGTACGGGTTCGCTCGTCATTCGGACCAGGTCTCGCAATCCTTCCTTCGTGAGACCTGTCCGATCAAAATCCGTGCCGGGGATTTCGGGCTCCCGCTCCTGTTTCCTCTACCTGGGCCCTTCCGCCCCCCGGATGGCGGTCACTCCGGCCGGGAAGGACAGGAAGCTTTTCACGATGTAGGCCGTAGAGAATTCGGGCGACACGCGGACGACGACCGCCTGGCCGACATCGACCCGGATGCCGGGCTCCAATCCGGAAAGCGCGGCCGAATCGCCCCCGCCTTGAATCAGCCGGAAAACGTTGCCCATCGCGATCCCGGCGCCGGATCCCCGGTTCAGGAAGACGAAATTTCCCGTGGCGAGTTCCTTGTTCTCTCCCTGGCCGGAGATGACGGTCGCCTCCAATCCCGCCGCTCCGGGAGAAAGCGGAACCGGGGTGTAGGAAGGGATCTCCTCGAGGATCTGGTCTTCCCTGTTCAGGTCTTCAAAAGATTTTCGGACGACCCCGAAGACCTCGCCAGACTCGCTCCCCTTCACCTGCACGAGTCCCACCAGGTACCTTGCGTATCCGGTAACCGGCCGGCCGGCCGGGGCCGTAATCGGACCGCGGACACGGTATACACCCAGGAGCTGGCCCGCCGGGATCTTCTTGTCCAGTTTGAGATATACCTTGTCCCCCTCCGAGAACGCCACCTTGGGCTCCTCGGCGGCGCGGATGCTGCCGATCCCTTTCGGCCTCTCTTTCAGAAACTCGCCTGCCCGGACCATTTCCGACGGTGGGATGTCGAGCGTCGGCACTTTCGGAACGGCGGGGGGCGTCGACGGTTTCGCAACCTCCGCCTCGGCAGGCGCGGGGGCCTCCGCCGGCGCGGCCGAAATCGCTGTGGGAGGTTCCGCGGCCGGAAGTTCGTATTCCTTCGGGGGAGGCGGGAAAATGACGATCCTGATCCCGGGATAGATATAGTGCGGGTTGGTCAGGAACCGGTTCCGTTCCCAGAGCTCCGGCCACTTCCACGGGGAATCCAGGTGTTTCGCGGAGAGGTCCCAAAGGGTATCCCCCTCCACGACCGAGTGGACCAGGCCCTCGGGGTAGGAAACCGCCCCTTCGGGGGAACTGGCCTGGGCAAATGCCCCTACGGGAAGAGCAAGGTACACGGCAATAATCGTCAAGACCATGAGAACCGCTGCCCGTCCTTTCATGTTGTACACCTCGCATCCACCCCGGCATTGGGGTATTTAATTATATCTAATTTATGCTAAATATCGCACATTATGAAGAAAACTACTATTCATATTAGGGAAAGTCAAGGCCATTCCGCGCGACTGGACCCCCCTTCCCATCGAAGATGCAGGAATACCTCCCGGTTTCCGCCGGGGCCCCTCACGCGGCTGTCCGACTGACCCAGAATGGAAAATCCCAGCCCCGCTGCGATATCGGCCACCGCCCGGACTGCCTCCCGCCGTTTCGCCTCGTCCCGGACAACGCCTCCCTTGCCGACCCACGCTTTCCCCACCTCGAACTGCGGCTTGACGAGCGCGAGCACATCCCCGCGAGTCTGCAAGAACCGGCGGAGCGGCGGCAGGATGTGGCGGAGCGAGATAAAGGAAACATCGACGGTGGCCAGCGCCACCTTTTCCGGAAGCAGCTCCACGGGGGCGTAACGGAAATTCACCTTCTCGAGGACAACGACCCGCGGGTCCCTCCGGAGGCGGTCGTCGATCAGCTTCTCTCCCACATCGACGGCGTAGACCCGCGCTGCACCCTTTCGGAGCAGGCAGTCGGTGAATCCCCCCGTCGACGCGCCGACGTCCAGCGCGGCTTTCCCCTCGCAGGAAAGCCCGAAATCTTCCAGCGCTCCCTCGAGCTTGATGCCGCCGCGGGACACGAAGGGACGAGGGGCGGGCGAGAGAGCGACCGACTGGTCTTCCCGGACCTGCGCGCCGCACTTGGTGACGATGGTGCCGCCGAGCAGGACGCGCCCGGAGAGGATCAGCCCCTGGGCCTTCGCACGCGTTTCCGCCAGCCCCCGGGCGACCACCGCGGCGTCCAAGCGGCTGCGCGGAACCTTTTTCGGGGAGGGATCAGACAATCCTTTCGAGCCTGGACCGGATGCCGTTGAATAACGACGGGAGGAAGGTCCTGGCATGGCCGAACATCCGCAGCGTCTCGGCGACGATCGCGTCGGCGCTCAAGCCGTGCGTTTCCCGGAGCTCTTCCTGGGAGCCGTGCTCCACGAACGCGTCCCGGACGCCCAGACGGCGGAAATGATGGGGATGCTCGCCGTGCTCCTCGAACAACTCGAGCACCGCGCTCCCGAATCCCCCCGCCAGCACGTTCTCCTCGACCGTAATGACCCGGCCGATCCGGCGCGCCAGGGGGAGAATGAGTTCGGCGTCTAGGGGCTTCACGAATCTCGCGTTGACGACGGCGGCGGAGATTCCCCTCTTCCGGAGCTCCTCCGCGGCACGGAGCGAAGGGGCCACCGAAGCGCCGACCGCGAGGATCAGCAGGTCCTTCCCATCGAGAAGAAGTTCTCCTCTTCCCCATTCCAGGGGCTCCGCCGATCCTTGCTTCCCCGCGCCCGTCCCGCTTCCCCTGGGGTACCGGATCGCGGCGGGCCGCCCCGCGGCGACGGCTGCCCGGAGCATCGCGGGAAGCTCGGCTTCGTTCGCCGGAGCCATCACCGACAGGTTCGGGATGTGCCGCAGGAACGAAAGATCGAACAGCCCCTGGTGGGTCGCCCCGTCGGCGCCCACGATCCCCCCCCGGTCCACTGCAAAGACGACGGGCAGGTTCTGAAGGCAGACGTCATGGATGATCTGGTCGTAGGCGCGCTGGAGAAACGTGGAATAGATGGTGACCACCGGGATCTTCCCCTCCCGGGCCAGACCCGCGGCGAACGTAACGGCGTGAGCCTCGGCGATCCCCACGTCGAAAAACCGGTCCGGGAAGACGTCCCGGAACTTCGAGAGTCCGGTGCCGCTGCACATCGCCGCCGTGATCGCCACCACCTTGGGGTTCTCCCGGCCGATCTCCACGATCGCGTCGGCGAACACGTCGGTATAGGTGGGGGGGGATCCGCCCCCCTTTCCCTTCCCCGTCACCGGGTCGAAGGCTCCCACCCCGTGGAAGTCTTCCGGGTTGGCCTCGGCGGGCGGGTACCCCTTCCCCTTCGCGGTGACCACGTGGATCAGCAGGGGCCCATCCAGGTTGGACAGGTTCTGGAAGGTGGCGAGGAGATCCTCGATGTGGTGGCCGGAGATGGGGCCGACGTACGTGAAGCCGAGCTCCTCGAAGAGCAGCCCGGGGACGATGAACCCCTTGGTGAGCTCCTCCGCCTTCTTGCCGATCCGGGCCATGAAATCGCCCCTCGGCATCGACCTGAGGAGGTTCTCGACGCGTTTCCGGAAGGACGTGTAGAACTTTCCTGTCATGATCCGGTTCAGGTATCCGGAGAGCGCGCCGACGTTCTGCGAAATGGACCACTCGTTGTCGTTCAGGATCACGATCAGGTCACGCTTCTGGTGGCCCGCCTGGTTCAGCCCCTCGAGGGCCAGCCCCGAGGAGAGCGAGCCGTCCCCGATCACCGCGATGACCTTGTGGCTCTCCTTCCGCATGTCGCGGGCCACCGCCATCCCCAGGGCGGCGGAGATCGAGGTTCCGGAGTGGCCGGTCCCGAAGGCGTCGTACGGACTCTCCGAGATGCGCGGAAATCCCGAGATCCCTCCGAAGGTGCGCAGGGTGGGAAAGAGCTCCTGCCTCCCGGTGAGGATCTTGTGGGCATAGGCCTGGTGCCCGACGTCCCACACGATCCGGTCCCTGGGGCAGGAGAAAACGTAGTGCAGCGCGATCGTCAGTTCCACGACGCCCAGGCTGGAGGCCAGGTGCCCGCCGGTCCTGGAGACGCCCTGCACGATCCGCTCGCGCAACTCCGCTGCGACCTGCGGGAGTCTCTCCCGTTGAATCTTTTTCAGGTCTTCCGGGGAGCGGATGCCGGGAAGCAGAGGAGTGGACTGCACGCTACGATCTCCTCGCGGCAACCAGGTGGACGATGCCCCGCAAACCTTCCGCTTCCTTCCCGAAAGAGGAAACGGCCGACAGGGCCTCGCGGTTCAACGCCTCCGCGCGGGCGACCGCCGCCTCCATGCCGAACGCGCCGGGATAGGTCAGCTTGCCGCGCACCCTGTCCTTCACCACATTTTTCCCCATCTCCTCGAAGCTGCCGGTTTCATCCAGGATGTCGTCCGTCGCCTGGAACAGGAGGCCCAGCGCACGGCCGTACCGCGCAAGGTCCTCCACCTGCGCGCCGGTTCCGAAGCCGAGGATGCCCCCCATGCGGGCGGCGGCGGACAGGAGCGCCGACGTCTTCCGGAGGTCGATCTCCTCTTTTTCGGTTCTCCCTCCCCGCAATCCTTCCGCGGAAAGGTCCAACTGCTGACCGCCAACCATCCCCTCCGCCCCCGCGGCGCGGGCCAGGACGGCCACCGCGGCAAGCGCGCGCCGGGGGTCCTTCATCGCCAACGGCGACTCGCCCATCACCCGGAACGCCTCCGTGAGGAGCGCATCTCCGGCCAGGATGGCCGTGGCCTCGCCGAACACCTTGTGATTGGAGGGCCTCCCCCTGCGGTAATCGTCGTCGTCCATCGCGGGCAGGTCGTCGTGAATCAGGGAATACGTGTGGACATATTCCACCGCGCAGGCAAACGGGAGAAGCTCCTCCTCGTCCCCGCCGACGGCGCCTCCCGCGGAGAGCAGCACCACCGGCCGGATCCGCTTTCCGCCGGCGGTCAACGAATACTCCATCGCTTCGCGGAGCCTCCCGGGTATCCTGCACACGTCCCTGTCCAGGAACCGGAGGAGATGGTCCTCCACCGTCTCCCGGCGGCGGTCGATCTCTTCCGAAGCGGGAGAGGCCACTTCACTCCTCTTTGCCGAGAACGGCTTCTTCGTCCTCGGTCTCCTGCGTCACGCCTCCCGGCTTCCGAAGGAGAACTTCGATTTTCCTGTCGGCTTCGTCCAGCCGCTTCTGGCAGATGGCCGACAACCGCATCCCCTCCTCGAACAGGCGGATGGACTCCTCCAGCTTCGTCTCGCCGGATTCCAGCTTCGCCACGATGGATTCGAGTGCTTTCAGCGCTTCCTCAAAGGAAGGCTCTTTCCCCTTTGCCAACCCCTCCCCCGATCCCTGCAGGAACGTTCGGCGAGAGATTCGGGCCTTCCGGGAAATATTGCCGGAGCCGTCCTCTGCAAGCCGAGGTTTCCATAATTATATATCTCCCCTGCACAGCGAGGGTCAATGAAATGACGGCCCGAAGAGCAGGGAGGGATCGACCCGGCCGCCGGCTGCACGAATGCCGAAGTGGAGGTGCGGACCCGTGGCGCGCCCGCTCGAGCCCACCGCGCCGATCCTCTCCCCTTTCCCCACGCTCTGTCCCTCCGATACCACGGTTTCCTGGAGGTGGTAATAGATGCTGAACAGGCCGCCCCCGTGGTCCAGCACAACGGACCGTCCCCCGAAAAACTGCTCGCCGGAGAACGCCACGGCGCCCGCCGCGATCGCCCTCACGGGCGTCCCCGCCGGAAGGTGGAGGTCCACCCCCGCGTGGGGGCTGCGGGGTTCTCGATTGATCACCCTGCGGGCGCCGAAACCAGCGGGCCGGTAATCCTCGACCGGCGGGAGGAAAGGAAGATCCCAGGCGGGCGCGGAGACGGCGGCAAGCCGAACCTCCAGCTCTTGCGCCTCCCTGCGGATCCGCTCGAGGGTACCGGCGTCGAACTCCGCCATTTTTTTCGGCAGGGAAAGCACCTGGACGGGAAACGCCCTCTCCCTGACCGCGAGCTCCAGGTCAAGGCGCGCGGTGGTACCGTCCCGGTCCGCCACGACCGAAAGCGGGGCCTTTCCGGGGGGCTCCATCAGGTCGATCCCGATCAACGCAAGGAACCGGCCGTTCCCGGCTTTCATCAAGGGAAACGTACGCCCCTTCCAGACCATCGCGAGGTTGTCGGGAGGGGGAGCGACGGAAACCTCCACGAGAACCGGGTCTCCCTGATCGGGGAAGCGGCTGGAAACCGAAACGGAGATCGTCTCCCCCCTCGCGAAAAAGAGCGGAACCAGGAGGAGGCCCCACGCCATGGACACGGCTTTTCTCAACCTTGCTCCCCTTCCACGACCGCGCCGAACACCCCGTCGGACACGCGGACATCGAGGACCGCGCCGGGCGTGGCTTCCGACACGGTCCGCACGGCGCGTCCGGAGGATCGTACCGTCGCAATGGCGTATCCCCTCGACAGGACGGCCGTCGGGTCGAGGGCCGCAAGCTTCCCGCCGCAGATCTCGAGTCTCCCCCGACACCCCGCACGCCCTGCGTCCATCCGCCGTACCGCGCGCTCCAGGAGAACCGCGATCTCCCCTCGCTTCCGGGAAACCCACGCTCCGGGCGCGCCGAGGCGGAGAGCCGTCGTGAGGTCCGACACCCGTTCCCGGGATCGCCGGGAGATCTCCTGCATCCTCTCCGCCAGGGCGTCCGTCGACTTCGCCAGGGCATACCGGCGGGCCTGGAGGAGGGGCCTGGGATCGACGAGCGCGCCGGCGAGGATCCGGAATTCCCTTCGGAGCGTTTCCCGGTGGTGCCGCTCCGCCCGCCGCGCCCGCAGGACAAGCCCGGAGATGCGCTCGACCACCTCCGCGCGATCCGGAACAGCCATCTGCGCAGCCGCGGTCGGCGTAGGGGCACGGTGGTCCGCCGCGAGGTCGGAAAGGGTAAAGTCGGTCTCGTGCCCCACCGCGCTGATCGTCGGGACGGACGAGGAAGCGATCGCCCGCACCACCACCTCCTCGTTGAACGCCCAGAGATCCTCCACCGAGCCCCCCCCGCGGCCCACGATGATCAGGTCGACCTTGCCCTGCGAAACCATTGCGGAGAGCGCCGCCGCGATGTCCTCCGCGGCACTCTCCCCCTGTACCTGCGCGGGAGCCAGCGTGATGCCGATGGCCGGCCACCGGTTCCGCGCGACCCGGATCATGTCCCGGAGGGCCGCGCCCTGCCGGGAGGTGACGATGCCGATCCGCTCCGGGAAGGGGGGAAGCGGCCGCTTCCTCTCCGGATCGAAAAGACCTTCCGCGGCAAGCCGCACTTTTCGCTTTTCCAGTTCCAGAAGGAGACTGCCCAGGCCGCGAACCTCCACCGACTGGGCGTAGATCTGGTACTCCCCCTTCTTCTCGTACACGCCAAGGGATCCCGAGACGATGACCGTCTGCCCGTCCCGGATCTCCCCGATGATGAACCGCTCCCTCCCGCGGAACAGCACCACCCTGACCTGGGCTCCTTCATCCTTGAGCGTGAAGTACCGGTGTCCGGAGGGATAAAGCTTGTAGTTGGAAATCTCCCCCTCCACGCGAACGGAGCGGAAGGCTCCTTCCAGGGACGCCTTGATGCGCGCAGTCAGTTCGGTTACGGTCAGAACCCCGCCCATCCCTTATCCTTGTGTCCCTTTTCCCCGGAGAAGCTCCTCCAGGGTCACCGCCTGGACTTTCTCGTCCCCGAGTCCGGGAAGTAACTCCATCACCATCCGCAGGGCCTCCATTCTCCCGTGGCAGATCAGGACCGCCGCTCCTTTCTCCCTGGCGATCGACAACACCCGATCCCACTGGCGCCGCATCTCCTCGGAATTCATGTCGGCGTCGAGGAAGACGTCCCTCCTGGCAGCAGGGATGCCGGCCCGCTGCGCGGCCTCCAGCGCGACGGACTTCGACGTCGTCACGCTGTCCAGAAGAAAGAACCCCTTTTTCCCGAGGGCGGAGGTGTACGTCGCCATCGCCTCCGGGTCGGCGGTCACGGCGGAGCCCATGTGGTTGCTGGCCCCAGACGCCTGGGGAAGGTCCTCGGTCATGCGGGCCAGGAGGGATTCCATCTCATCGGCCGTCATCCCCCGGCGGATCCGGAAACGCTCCGTGCGGTCGGAGGTCGCAGTTTCCGGCTCCATGGGGACGTGCAGAATCACCCCCCATCCCCGTGCCCGGGCCGACTCCGCGATCTTGCGGGAGGAGGGGCCGAAGGGAAGTACGGCCACGGTGATCCTCACGGGGAACTTCAGCCATTCGGCATCCCGGGACGGATCGTAGCCGAGGCCGTCCACGACGATGGCCAGACGGGGGAGAGGCGGAGATGGAGGAGGAGGGAGTGCCTGTGCCGGCCGGGCCGACGGCGCCTGCGCTACGGGCGACGAGGCAAGGGGCGAGGGGGCCTTCCCCTGGCCCGACAGGAGGAACGCTACGCCCACGACCAGAAGGCCGGCGAGGAACGCTCCGAACATCAGCATTCCCAGCTGCCGCGAACGTCCGCGGCCCTCGCGCCCCCCGGTTGACTCTCGTCTCATCCTTCCCTAACGGGGAAACCCCTAGGAAGTCTTGCCCTTGTCGATGAACCGCAATTTGAAGATCTCCCACCCCTTCAGGAGTTCCACCGCCCGCTCGAGCTGGGGATCTTTCCCCTCCTCTTTCCGCCCCTCTTCCAGGGAGGCCGAATCCTTCTTCCCGTTCCTCTTTCCCGAGGGTTCCTCCTTCTTCTCCTTCGAAGAGGGCGGCATCGCCTTCCCCGGAGCGGGAGATTCCTTCCCTTCTCCTTCTCCCTTCAAGTGCCGCTCGATGTCTTTCTCCCGGAGCGGTACCGGGTGTCCCTCGGGGCTTTCCTTGCCGTCGCTGACGATGAGGTCCGGCTCGATCCCCTTCGCCTGGATGGACCTCCCGTTCGGAGTGAAATAGCGAGCCGTGGTCAGCCGGATCGCCGACCCGTCCTCCATCGGGATGATCGTCTGAACGGAGCCCTTGCCGAACGTCTGCGCCCCCAGCAGGATCGCCCGTCCATGGTCCTGAAGCGCTCCCGCGACAATCTCCGACGCGGAGGCGGAGCCGGCATTCACCAGCACCACCATCGGGAACCCCAAGTAGGTTCCTTCCTTCCGTGCGAAGTACTTGAACTTCTGGTTTTCAATCCGGCCGTCCGTGTAGACGACGAGACCCGAATCGATGAACTTGTCGGACACCTTCACCGCCTGGTCGAGGAGCCCTCCCGGATTGTTCCGAAGGTCCAGCACCAGCCCTTTCAGGCCGCCCTTCTCCTTGGTCAGGACCTGGAGAGCCTTCTCCAGTTCGCTGTCGGTGTCCTGCTGGAACTGGGTCAGCTTGACATACCCGATTCCTTCGCCCATGGGCTTCGACTTGACGCTCCGGATCTTGATGATGTCCCGGGTGATGGTATAGGCCCGGGGCTCGGACAGCCCTTCCCGCGCGATCCAGATCGTCACTTTCGTTCCCGGCTCGCCGCGCAGGCGTTTCACCGCGTCCATGACGTTCATATCCCGCGTCGGCTCGTTCTCGATCCGGACGATCTTGTCTCCCGCCTGGAGCCCGGCGCGGTATGCAGGGGTGTCTTCGATCGGAGCGATGATCGTCAGGACGCTGTCCTTGACCCCGATCTCGATCCCCAGTCCCCCGAAGCTGCCTTTGGTCTCGACTTCCACCTGCTTCAGCATGTCCTGCGTGAGATAGGAGCTGTGCGGGTCCAGCGTCTGGAGCATTCCCCGGATCGCCCCGTTGACCAGCTCATCGACGTTGGGTTCTTCCACATAGCTTGCCTGGACCGTGGAGAGGACGTCGCCGAACGCCTTCAGCTTGCCGAATGCGACGTTGGCCTGGGCAGCGTGCCGGGAGGCGGTGATGTCTCCGGAGAGGAACCCCATGAAGAAGATAACGACGACCATCGCGGGGCCCAACCATTTTTTGCCTTTCATGGGACGCCTCCTCGGGCGATTCTGATCCATGCGTGATGCGTCAACGGGAAAGCGGGATCACCGTCGTCGGATCCAAGGCAGTCCCCGCGGCCCTGAGCTCCAAGTATAGCACCGATTTTCCTTCCGGGTTCACGGGCAGCTTTCCGACGGCCTCCCCGGCGGCGACCGCCTGTCCCTGCTTCACGGAAAAGGTATCGGCCTTCCCGTAAACCGAGAAAAGCCCGCTCCCGTGCTGAAGGATGAGCACCTTGCCGAAACCCGATACGCTTCCCACAAAAACCACCTCCCCGCCGCCCATTGCGTGGATGACCGCACCGGAGGCAGCTTCGATCTCCACTCCCCGGTTCTCCACGTCCACGTCGAAAACGGGGTCCCGCTGCTTCCCGAATCGCCCTACCACCTTCCCCGCCAGCGGAAGGACCAGCCCTCCGGGAACGCCGGAAAACTGCCTGGGACCCTGCTTCCGCGGTTCCCTCTGCCGCACCTGCCGCTCGATCCTCGAAACCAACGCTTCCATCCTTGCGATGCGCGCGCGAAGGGTCCGAAGCTCCCTGGCCTTCTCCTTTTTCTTCTTCTCGATCTCCGCCAGCCTCTGGCGCTCGGCCTCCTGCTGGGAGGCCAGCTTCTCCCCCACCTTCCTCTGCGTCGCCATCCGCCGCTCCGAGTCCTCGAGCCTGCGTTCGATGCCGGAAAGGATCCTCTCCTTTTCCGCCTGGTCGGCCGTCAGGCGGCCGTAACGGGAGAGCTCCTCAACCAAGATCCGGCGGGCGAAGTAGCGCTGGCGCTCCCCGTCGGAGGGTTCCAACAGCGCACCGGGTCTTCCCCGCTCGAATGCAAAAACCTCCGCCGTCGCCGCCGACAGGCCGCGCTGCGACTTGCCCCGTTCCTCCTCGAGCGAGCGGACCTCCCGCTCCGCCTGGCCCATCTGTCCGCCAAGCTCCGAAAGCCTCCGATCGATTCGGGCAATCAACCGCCGCTGCTTCGCCAGGCGCGTCTGGAGGTCGTCCACCCGGCTTCGGGTCATTTTCTCCCGCCGGAGGGTTTCCGCGAGCTCCGCCGCCGCCCTCTCGGCTCCCTTCTTCATCTCCGTCAACCGCGCCTTTTCCTGCCGGAGCTTATCCAGGGAATCCGCGGCGGGGGCGAAGGAGGCGAGAGCCAACCCCGTCGCGAGGCAGGCCGCGATCCACGCAAGTCGTCCGGGAAACATCATTCCGGGCGGGACTGCGCCGCGCGCCACCCCAGCGAGGATGCCGCGCCGGAAACAAGCGCAGATGCGAAAAGAAACAGCAAGGCGGGGATGAGGATGGGCAGTGTCGGGATTTCCCGCGCGGGACCGATCACACGGCCGAGAAGGGGCAGGCGGGTTTCCAGAATGAAGAGCAGGAAAGCCGCGGTTCCCGTGGCCGCCAGAGAGAGGAGGAGGCCGGTCAGCAGGGATCCCGAAGCCCGGGAGACGATGATGCTTCGAACCGAAACCCCTCTCTCTCTCAGGAAATTGAAATCCGCCGCCAGAAAGGAGGATCGCGCCTTTTCCTGCAGGAGGAAAACCAGGAAGGACACCGTGCAAAGGAGGGCGAACCCCGCCCAGAGGAAGGCGTTCACCCACTCCCTGACCCGGAGCAGGCGGGGCAGGACTTCCCCCCCGGACAGGATCCTTTCCACCTGGGGGAGGGGGCGGAGGCCGGCCTCCACCGCCTGGATGTCCGCTTCCGTGAAACGGCGGGGACGCATCCGGATTTCGACATAGCCGGAAAGCGGATTCCCTCCCGCTCCCCGGAGGGTCGAAAGCCCCGGATACGCCGCAAGAAACTCCTTCCAGGACTCCTCCGCGTCCTTGTAGACCGCCGAGCGCACGGCCGGAAGTCCCGCGGCCTTCCCCGCGATCCCCTGTCCTTCCGCCGGCGAGACCGACAGGCGCAGGATCGCGGTGACGGCCCACTGCTCGGAGAGAAACCGGTTCATTCCTCCGGAGAGCAGCATCGACAAGAGGAACGAACCGAGCAGAAAGAGAAGGCAGAACCGCCCCGCGGTCTCCCGCAACATCGCTTTTGGCGCGAGCTTCCAGTCGATCCACCGGAGGGAGGAGCCGGTCATCACGGGACTTCCCCCTTTGCTGTGTACCGGAACAGGCGAAACGGTCCCTTGACGATCCCTTCCCTGCTTTCCATGGCCTTCCACTTCTCGGGAATCGTCCTCTCCGCAAGGAGGACCGTCTTCCCTTCTCTCGCCAGCCCCCGGAACAGCCCCCCCAGCATCTCCATCCATTCCCTTCCTGCGTTGTGGAGCAGCATGTCCGCAAAGAGAACCTTCGGGCCGCGGAACAGCTCCACGGCCAGCGAGACCCGTGCCCTTTCGGAGACCGACAGAGACGAAAACCCCGCGTCCTGCGCGCCGTGCAGGCCCAGCAACGAGAGCAGCTCTTCCTCCCGCTCCTTTCGTTCCCTCGCGGAGATCCCCGCCCCTGCCACGGAGGAAATCCGGAACAGATCACCGATCGCGCGCCCTCCGCAGGCAGGAAACGATTCGGGGATCACGCCCGACGTGGCCTGGAAGGCCCTGACGGCCCCCGGGTTCCCTCGGTAGAGCGATTCCCCCCCGACCACGACATCGCCGGCGTCCGGCCGGCGATCCCCCCGCAGGATCCGCAGAAGGAGGGTTTTCCCGCTCGCGGGCGGGCCGGTGACGACGCAAACCTCGCCATCGCCTACGGCCAGGTCCAGCCCGTCCCAGAGCGTCCCGTTGCGCGAAACCGCCCCGACGCGAAACGCCTCAATCATCTTCCGACGACGTCTCCGTCTGCGCGTCGAACGCTCCCGAAAAGAGCTTGCGGATCTCCTCGAGGTGCTGCGCTTTCATTCGGTCGCGGAGGGCATCCTGCCAGTTCGGTTTCAACAGAAGGTCGCCATAGGGCTGGCGGACGGTGTCGAGGATCACCCCGCCCAGAAACGCGTGGGTGATGATCTGCGGGTTGTCCTTCCCCCCGTCCTCGGTCTGGATGTGATAGATTTTCCCCTTGTGTTTGAGGTTGTGATTGAACCCGGACAGCATCCGGACCCGCGTCGTCATGGTCGGTTCCCCTTAGCCCTTCTCCCGATATTGTCTCACAGGGCCACCCCTTCCACGCTCGTAAGTGCACGGCCGAAGAACGCTTCCCCCACGCGCGCGAAGCGCTCGGGATCGTCGGTGACCAGGAAGCGCACTTCCGCTTCGCCCCTTTCCCGCTTCATTCCGCTCTCGGAGACCAGCGTGTCGACGACCCGCGCCGCTTCCTCCCCGGAGTCGACGAGGACCGTGCCGCCTCCCAGGATCTCCCGGATGGGTTTCTTCAGAACCGGATAATGCGTGCATCCGAGGATCATGGCGTCCGGCGGGGCCTCCCGAAACGGCGCCAGGTACTCGGCAATCACGGCGCGGGTGACCGGCTTCTCCATCCACCCTTCCTCCGCCAGCGAGACGAGCAGCGGGCACGGCTGGCAAAAAACACGCGCCGCAGGCAGCGCCGCGCGCAGCGCCTGCTCGTAGGCCCCCGACCGTATCGTCCCCGACGTCCCGATCACCCCGATCGCGTCCCGCCTCGGAAGGGAGGCGACGCGCCGCACGCAAGGGTCGACCATTCCCACGACCGGGATCCTGTAGATTTTCCGGAGCGCCGGGAGAGCCAGCGAGGACGCCGTGTTGCAAGCCACGACCAGCATCTTGATGTCGTGCCGCGCGATGAGGTAATTGGCGATTTCGATGGAGTAGCGGGTGACGGTCTCCCTCGACTTGGTGCCGTACGGCACCCGGGCGGTGTCCCCGAGATAGAAGAATCTTTCCCCGGGAAGCGTCCGCGTGAGCTCCCTCAATACGGTCAGTCCGCCGACACCCGAATCAAACACTCCGATGGGCTGATCCACGCATTCTCCTAACGCTTTGATTTTCCTAACTTATGACGCTATGGTATTCTTGTCAATAAAAGCACCCCGAAAAAGGAGCCCCGATGAAGGAAATCATCGACTTCCTGACGAGCGCGAGAATCATGGAACTGGCCACCGATCCCCGGGTGCTCTTCGTAACCGCGGTGGTTTTCGTCATCGCGGTCCTGCTGCGCTGGAAATTCGTCCTCCTGTTCCTCTTCGGCCTGGGGGCGATCCTTGTGGTCGTGCGCTACACGAATCCGGGCGCGGGAGGAGGCCCCGGCGACCAGCAAATGTTGGTTTTCATCGGCGGGGTCCTGGCGGTCGCCGTCGTCCTGATCTATTTCCTCTTCATCAAGGGGGATTGACTCTGCGCGTCGGGTTCACCACCACCATCCCGGTGGAGATCCTGTTCGCCGGGGGCCACATCCCCATCGACCTCAACAACCGCTTCATCACCGCCCCCAAACCGGAGGAGTACATCCGCGCCGCGGAATCCGACGGATTCCCCCGGAACAGCTGCAGCTGGATCAAGGGAATCTACGGGATCGTGCGGAAGCACCGGCACAAGGACGTCATCGCGGTCACGCAGGGGGACTGCAGCTTCACTCAGGCGCTGATGGAGGTCCTCTCTTACCGGGGCGTGCGCGTCACCCCCTTCGCTTTCCCGTTCGACCGCGATTCCGAGTTCCTCTCCCGGGAACTGCACAAGATGGCCGGGCGGTTCGGCACGACCATCGGCGCCGCCGAACAATGGAAAAAGAAGCTGGACGGCATCCGCAGGCTCGCTTTCGAAATCGACCGGCTCACCTGGGAGGAGGGAAAGGTGACGGGGGAGGAGAACCACCTGTGGCTGGTCAACTGTTCCGATTTCGAGGGAGACCCGGGCCGGTACGAGAGGCGCGTCCGGGCGTTTCTCCATAAAGCGAAGTCCCGCCCTTCGCGGAAAGATCTGCTGCCGCTTGCCTTCGTGGGTGTGCCCCCGATCGTGACCGGCCTCCATGCATTCTTCGAAAAGGCGGGGGCAAGGGTCGTCTTCAACGAGGTGCAGCGCCAATTCGCGATGCCGGGGCCGGCGGAGAACCTCACCGAGCAGTACCTCCGGTACACCTATCCCTACTCC